>NZ_JAPWHT010000609.1:0-5029 GCF_027270795.1 Streptomyces sp. ActVer | reverse complement strand
ACGAGCTTCTGCGGCCGTTGTGGGCGAGCCTTGCCGAGAGCGAGGGGTGGGGCGAGGACTGGGGGGAGCGGGTCGAGCAGGCGCGCGCCAAGCTTGATGCGCCCGGTGTCGGGGGGGTCGCCGAGGGGGAGGCCACCGTGCTCGCTCATCGGATGCTCGGTGCCGTTCCGGTGGACCGTGGTGCCGGGAACCTTCGTGAGTGGGCGGACGCCTGTTCCGTCGCGGCGCTCCAGATCCATCGGCTTCTCGATGCCGCGAGCGATGGTGCGTCTTCTGTGACGGCTCGACGGGAGGGGCGTACGCAGGACATGTCGCCGCTTGTCGCGGCCGAACTGCGGCGACAGGTCGCCATCCTGGAGTTGCTGTCCGCCCATGGGCCGGCGGGGGTTCGTCAGGCGCTGGCCCTGTCGACGGAGGGTCGCCGTGTTCTCCGTGCGGTCGTCTCGCGCCGGGCGCGTGGGCGGGTCTGAACGGGTCCTGTACGGCGGGGGCGTGAAAAAGCCGGGACCCACACACGTGGGCCCCGGCTCTTGGTTGTGGGGCTACGGGGTCAAGAACTGGCCCAGGCGGCCCGCCGTTGGCGTGGTGAGTTGGGCTACGCCGTAGTACGTCGACTTGGCGACGGAGACGCCCGAGGCTGTGGTCGGGAGGTACAGGAGCGTGCCGTTGCCGGCGTCCTCACCCTCCGCGCCGATCAGCAGGTGGGCGCGGCCGTGGCCCGAGACGTCCGTCAGCGAGACGGACGATCCCAGCTTGTCGTCCTTCTCCGTGGAGCCGGGGATACCCGCCGTGTCCTGGGAGTAGGACAGCGAACCCGTGCCCGTCAGACCCGACGAGGCGCCCTTGAAGAGCCAGATCGCACCCGCGTTGGCGCGGTTGGTGGTGCGGGTGATGTCCTCGTTCGGGGCACCGGCGAGGACGTCCGCGTAACCGTCGGCGTTGAAGTCGCCCACGGAGACCGAGGTACCGAGCGCGTCCCCGGACTCGTTGGCGCCCGCGACCCCCGCCGTGTCCTGGGTGATCTTCGTCATCCCGGCCGTGGTGAAGCCGGTGGACGTGCCCGGAACCATGGTGACCTGGCCGCCGGAGATCGCGCCGGACTCGGTGGTGTACGGCTGCCCGATGACGATGTCGTCGTAGCCGTTGCCGTTCACGTCGCCCGAGGCGATGGACCGGCCGCCCTTCACGGAGAGTGTCGAAACCTTCGACAGGCCCAGCGACTTGGAGCCCTTGAACCAGGTGACCTTGCCGACGCCGGACGCGTCACGGTAGTTGAGCGCCACGTCCGCGTAGCCGTCCCGGTTGAAGTCACCGGTCGTGGCGTCCGCGTACGAGAGGGCGCCGGAGACGGTGGTGAGGTCGCCCGCGACCTCGTGGCCGTCGTTGAAGCGGGCCGCCCAGTTGCCGCCCGTGCCGGTGGCCGCCGTGAAGACGTCCGCCTTGCCGTCGGCGTTGAAGTCGCCGACCGCGACCGTCGCACCGAAGCGCGCGCCGGCCGGCTCGTAGTCGTCGCCCAGCGCCATGGTGTCGGCACCGGTGTCGAACTTCGGGCCGTACAGGATCGTTACGGCACCGCGGTCCGCGTGGCCGGTCGTGTCGTCCTCGCCGGGCGCACCGATCGCGAGGTCCGCGTAGCCGTCGGCGTTGATGTCGCCCCAGGCCGTGGCAGTGCCCCACTGGTCGCCGGACTCGGCGGCACCCGGAACACCGGCGCTGCCCTGGTTGAGCTTCACCTTCGAGGCGGAGACGGGGCCGTTGACACCGCCCGGCACGAGCGTGAGCCAGCCGCTGCCCTGCTTGGGCGTGGCGGCGACGACGTCGCTGATGCCGTCACGGTTGAAGTCGGCAGTCGGGATCGCGGAGTTCTTGCCGGGGCTGGAGGCGTACCGGCGGATCTCGCTCAGCTTCGAGTAAAGGTTCTTGCCGGGGCACGCGGTGGCGAAGCCGTCGCGGTGGCCGGAGATCGTGTTCAGCGTGGCCTTCTCGCCCGCCTTCCACACACCCGTGTCGGCGGCGGCGGTCAGCGTGACCTGGCCGCTCGGGTTGCCGCCGTACTGGCCCAGCTTCCATGCGGCGACGCGCGCCACGGACTCCAGGGCGGCGCGGCTCGGCCTGCCCGCGGCCTTGGCCGGAGTGGTGGAGGTGGCGGCAGCGCCCTCGAAGTCACCGAGGACGGCGATGCCCGCCGAGTCGCCGTTGAAGCCGTACGTGTGCGCGCCGCGCACCGGCAGGTCGATGCCGCCGCCGCGGCCCTCGAAGATCCGGCCGCACTTGTCGACCAGGAAGTTGTAGCCGAGGTCGTTCCACCCCTCGCTCTGCACGTGGTACGCCATGATGCCGCGCACCAGCGCCGGGGACTCGGCGCAGCTGTAGTCGTTCGTGCCGACCGTGTGGTGCACGAAGACCGCGCTGACCTTGTCGATGTACTCCGGCGGGTCCTTGACCATCGACTCGTCGGCGCCCCACTGGGCTCGGGAGACGATCGGCGGCTGCACCACGGTGGACGGCGGCGGGGACGGCACCGGGTCGGGGGTCGGCGAGGCGGACTCCGACGGGCTCTGAGAGGTGCTCTCGGTGGGCGTCGCCGGGGCGCTGGTCGTGGGCTCCGTACCGGCGGACTCCGTCGGTGACGGGGAGTCCGAGGCCGGGTCGGTCGGGGTCGGGGAGTCGGTCGGGTCCTCGGCGACGAAGGCGGCGTTCTCCAGGGAGGTGCCGGTCGTCGTGCCGAGCGCCTTGTTCTTCGCCTCGGCCGAGGTCACACCCGGGTCGACCAGGCTGACCTCAAGGCCCTTGGGCAGCGGCGAACTCGTCGAGCCGTCGGCCGCCACGACCCGCGCCTCGACACCGTCGCTCGGGCCGACCCACAGCGGGTCGGAGGCACCGCGGGCCTCCTTGGCGCCCGGCTCGGCCTTGTCGACCGGGTGCGGTTCCAGATCCAGGTTCTGCCAGCCGGTCCACTCGCCCGTCGCCAGGTCGCGGGTGCGTACCTGGGCGGTGCCGTCCAGCTCGGTCTTCGCGCCGGTCCAGGTGACGCCGAGCAGCGAGAACTGCTCGGTGCTCGTCCGCTCGACCTCGCGCCGGCCCGAGCCGTCGCTCTGCATCGTGAGCTCGTGCACCTTCACGGGCCGCTTGCTGCGTGCGGCGTCCACGGCCGGGTCCGAGCTCGGGTTCGCGACGGCGTACGTCACGGCGCCCGTCCCGCCCAGCACCACGGCCCCTATCGTCAGCCACGCTCTCCGCTTCAGACTCAGCGGCTTGTACGCATGGGTCGTCCGGCGACTCAAATGCCCCACCCCTAGGAAATCCTCACAAAAAACCCACCCGTCACTGGGGTGGCTTTCTAATTCAGCGGTAAGGCGAGGTTAAACATCACCCAACAGGGGTGTGGGGTACGTCACTTCAGATTCGCGCAGACGTCCGAGGCGGGCGGATGGTTGTACGGGTATCAGCGACTTGTGACGTGACCCTTGTCACTGTGGTGACGTGTGATGTTCGTGGCGCCCGCCCCGCTTGGTCTGCCAGAGGCAGATGTGTGAGCGGTGAGCCAGGGGGCGGAAACGGTGGAGAGGACAAGGCTGTCGGCCGACCTGCGGATGCGGCGGCACGCGGCGGAGTTCGTACGGGACGTCACGGCCCGCAGCCGGCTGCCGTTGGACTACTCGGTCGCGAGCCTGCGGGTGGTCGACTTCGTCGTCGACGGGCTGCGCAAGAGCGGCCGCGACCGCACGGCCGTGGGGCACGTGCTGTTCGGGCTCGGGGTGTACGCCGGTGAGGTGCTCGTCCGCCGGGCCGGTGCCGTGTGGGTCGAATTCGACGAGGGTCAGCGGGAGTTGTTCGGCCAGCCGGTGGGCGTACGGATGCCGGACGGGCGGGTCTGGAATCCGCTGGGCAAGGTCGTGAAGCGGTTCGAGGCGGGGGAGCGGGAGTCGCTGCGGACGTTCTATCTGCAACTGCACGGGCGGACGCGGGCAGGGTTGTCCGGGCAACCCGGGCTCACCGAAGCGGGCGGGACCGGTGACCGTGCCGGGCGTGGCGCCGACCGTGAGGCCGGTCATCGCGTCGGTCGTAGGGCCGGTGGGCCATCTGACGGGCTGTGACATTTCCGTGCCGTCCGGCGCTGATGACCTTGGAGGCGTGCGGGCATGGCGACCCGCGCCGCGCGGTGCGCATTCGGTACGAACTCGGCGTGAACGAGGACACTGTTGGGCCAGGGAGGGGAACCCCACCGCGGGCGGACGTCCGACGGTGAACTCGGCGCGGCCGTCGCACGGGCGCAGGAGGGCGACGAGGCCGCCTTCGCCGTCGCGTACCGGATCGTGCAGCCCGGACTGCTCGGGTACCTGCGGGGGCTGGTCGGCGACGAGGCGGAGGACGTGGCGTCGGACGCCTGGCTGGAGATCGCCCGGGACCTCGGGCGGTTCCGCGGCGACGGGGCGGGGTTCCGCGGCTGGACCGCGACCATCGCCCGGCACCGGGCCCTCGACCATCTGCGGCGGCTGAAGGTGCGGCCGCGGGCGTCCGAGCTGGAACAGGACATGCTCGACCTGCCCGGCCCGCACAGCACGCACGACCAGGCCCTGGAGTCCCTCTCCACGGAGTACGCGCTCGAACTCGTCGCGAGTCTCCCGCGCGACCAGGCCGAGGCCGTACTGCTGCGTGTCGTCGTCGGTCTCGACGGCCCCGCCGCCGCGCGGGTCCTCGGCAAACGCCCCGGCGCGGTACGCACCGCCGCGCACCGGGGCCTGAAGCGCCTCGCGAGCCGCCTCGACGCGGAGGGTGTGACGGATGACGGGCCCAGCACGCTGGGGGAGTCGAGATGAACGGCAAGCAGTCCTTGGCCGGCGAGGGTGGATACGGACATGCCTGAACGACACGACCCCGACGGCCCCCTGAACCCCTCTGCCGGGAACCCGCCCGACCTCGGCGAACTGCTCGCCGCCGCCGTGCGGGGCGACGCGGTCGATGCCGATGCCGAGCGGCGGGTCCTCGCCGCGTTTCGGGCGGCGAGCGACGAGGGGACGCACCGGGC
>NZ_JAPWHT010000608.1:0-5036 GCF_027270795.1 Streptomyces sp. ActVer | reverse complement strand
TCACCGACGTCCCGCCGCCCGCCGCCACCCTCGCCCACGTCCGCGCCGACCTCGACCGGTCGTCGGCCGGCCGGCTCCTCGGCGCCCTGTGGGCGACCCATCGCACGGAACTGACCAGGCTGGTGACCAGCGACCGGCGGGTCATGATCGTGTGGCACCGCGGCGGCGGCGCGGCACTGGTCCAGTTGCTGCTGCGCATGCTCACCCATCGGGACCGGACGCTGCCCGAGACGCTGAACGGCGAGCCTCTGATGACCTGCCTGGACCGTCTGCACAGCCGGCTGGCCCAGTACGCGTCATCTGCCCTGCGTGCGGATCTGGACCGGGCGCGCGCTGTCCTTCCGGATCTGGCCGGGCTGTCCTACCAGGGGATCGTCGACGCCCTCGCGAACGTCTCGCAGCGGAACGCCGACCAGCAAGGAGCTGATCAGTAATGCCTGATCAGGCCGGAAGCCTCGAACGCCTGGCCCTTCTGCTGGCCGAGGTACTGACCCAGGTCACCCACCAGTTCGGCGACAACGGGGTGCTGGACACCTTCGACCAGCTCGGGGTGCATTTTCCCGACGAGTTGCTGACCAACACCACGATCACCGCCGCCCGGCGGACGGTTTTCACCGCGGGCGCCGACCTCAAAGGGCTGACCGCGAAGCTGCTCACCGCGATCGACGGCGGGGACACCGAGGGCATCGTGGCTGCCTCGCTCGCGCTGGTCACCCAGTGCGGGCGGGTCACCGCGTCCTTCTCCCAACTGGCCGACGCACTGGGCACGGCCGGGGCAACGCTGCCCGGCGTCAGCAAGGTACAGATCGACGCGTTGGTGCAGGATCTGCCGCGCAGGATCACCGACCTGCTCCTCGCGGACCTGGCGGAGGTGTCCGGGCCCGTTGCCGCGGTGCTCGAGGTCCTGGGTGTCGTGGACCGTGTGTTCAGCCCGGGCGACCCCGCCGATCCCACCCGGCCGCCCCACGAGGCGGTCACCGTCCACCTGGACCGGCTGCTGCCCGCGATCACCGACCCGGTGCGGCAGTTGGGCCGTCTGTACGGGTGGGGTACGGCATCGTTCGACGCCGCCCGGCTGCTCACCGTCCTGGAGTCGGTCACCGCCCGGCTCGGCCTTCCTGTGGTCCTGGTCCCCGGGTCCGCGACCACCCCGCCGGAGTTGCAGGTCTTCGCCGTCGACCTGGGACCGAGCGCCGACAGGACCGGGCTGCGGGTCGGCATGGTGCTGCCCGTCGAAGGCCAGGGCGGGTTCGACGTACCGCTCTCGCCGCCGACCTGGTCCGCGCATGTCGAGGCCACCGGCAGGGTGGTGGCCGAGAGCGCCGGTGAGATACGGCCGCCCTTCGACGTCAGCATGAAGCCGCCGTCCGGCGGAGCGGCCGAGCTGACAGGCTCGGTCGCCTTCAGTGTGCGGGCGCAACCCGCCGAGCCGTTCCTGCTGTTGGGCGTGGCGGGCGGCAGCCGGCTCGACTTCACCTCGGCGCGGGTGGACGGCGGCGTCAGGTTTGAGCTCGACCCGGTCACCGGGGAGGCCACGGCGACGCCGGAGGTCGTCGGTGAGATCACCGGTGGCCGGCTGGTCATAGACACCGCGGAGGCGGACGGCTTCATCGGCGCGGTCCTCGGCGACCAGAGGCTCCAGTCCGACTTCGGCGTCGGGTTCTCGTTCACCCCGGACTCCGGGTTGCGCTTCCACGGCAGTGGCGGCCTGGAGATCCGGCTCCCGGTGCACGCCGCACTCGGCCCCGTCGAGATGCAGGCCGTGTATCTGCGCGTGGCGATCACCGACGACGGGTCGGTTCCCGTCGAACTGTCCGCCGCGTTCTCCGCGGCGCTCGGCCCGGTCCGGGCGAGCGTGGACCGGATCGGCATACGGGCTGAACTGACCTTCCCCGACGGCGGGGGCAATCTCGGCCCGGCCGACCTGGCGTTCGGCTTCAAGCCGCCGAGCGGCGTCGGCCTGGCGGTGGACGCCGGCGGAATCAGCGGCGGCGGTTTCCTCGACTTCCACCCCGACCGGGGAGAGTACTCGGGAGCCCTGGAGCTGGAGTTCGCGGACTTCCTGGCGCTCAAGGCCATCGGGCTGATCACGACACGGCAGCCGGACGGTTCACGCGGCTTCTCGCTGCTGATCGTGCTGACCGGCGAGTTCGGCAGCGGGATCCAGTTGGGGTACGGGTTCACCCTGCTCGCGGTCGGCGGTCTCATCGGGCTGAACCGCGGGATGAATCTGCAGGCGCTGGTCGAGGGCGTACGGACGGGGTCCATCGAGTCCGTGGCGTTCCCGCGGGACGTGATCGCGAACGCGCCACGGATCCTGTCGGACCTCAACCGGTTCTTCCCGCCGGAGCAGGGCACGTTCCTCATCGGCCCGATGGCGAAGATCGGCTGGGGCACGCCGACCCTGGTGAGCATCTCGCTGGGTGTGATCATCGAGATCCCCGGCAACATCGCCGTCCTCGGTGTGCTGCGGGCCGCGCTCCCCACCGCGGACGAGCCGCTGCTGGTCATCCAGGCCCAGTTCGTCGGCGCGCTGGAACTGGACAAGTCACGGCTGTGGTTCTTCGCTCAGCTCTTCGAGTCGCGAGTGCTGACCATGACCGTCGACGGCGGCATGGGCGTACTGGTGGCCTGGGGCGACAACCCCGACCTGGTCGTCACCGTCGGCGGGTTCCATCCGGCGTACCGGCCGCCGCCCCTGCCGTTCCCGATCCCGGACCGGCTGTCGGTGGACCTGCTGAACCGGCGCAATCAACTCATCCGGGTGACCGGCTACTTCGCCATCACCAGCAACACCGTCCAGTTCGGGGCCAAGGCCGAACTGAAGCTCGGCTTCAGCGCCTTCGGCGTCGAGGGCCATCTCGGCTTCGACGCGCTGTTCCAGTTCTCCCCGTTCCGGTTCGCCATCCGCATCTCCGCCGACGTCACGCTCAAGGCGTTCGGGGTCGGCGCGTTCGGCATCGACCTGGACTTCCAGCTGGAGGGTCCGGCGCCGTGGCGGGCGCACGGGCGGGGATCGATCGGGTTCCTGTTCTTCTCGGTCTCCGCGAACTTCGACATCACCTGGGGCGAGGAGCGGGACACCACTCTGCCGCCGGTCGCGGTGCTGCCCCTGCTGGCGGCCGAGATCCGCAAGACCGAGGGCTGGGAGACGCGGTTGCCGTCCGGAGGCAACCGGGCGCTGGTCACTCTCCGGCAGCTGCCGGACACCGACGACCTGGTGCTGCACCCGCTCGGGACGCTGTTCGTCCGGCAGCGGGCGCTGCCGCTGAATGTCCGGCTGGACCGTATCGGCGGTCAACGGGCGAGCGACGGACGGCGGTTCAGCGTCGCACCGGTGCCGGACAGCGGGCTGGAGCGCGTGTCCGACACCGGCGACCGATTCGCGATGGCGCAGTTCCAGACCATGCCCGACGCGGCCAAGCTGTCCCGGCCGTCGTACGAGACACAGGACGCGGGCCTTGAACTGACCGCCGCCTCCGGCACGTTGGCCTCGGCCCGGGTGGTACGCCGCAGTGCCCGGTACGAGCTGCACATCATCGACAGCGGGACGGCCACCTCACCGGCGGCCGCGCAGCTCCGGAACACCGAATCGCGCGCCACCGTCGCGGCCGCCACCGGGCCGAAGCGGTTCCACAACGTCAGCGGCGCCGTGTTCGACGAGTTGCTGAGCGGCAGCAGCACCAGCCGCGCCGCGCTGTCCCGGCGGCAATCTCGGCTGCGGCAACCGTTCGCCATCGCGGACACGGTCCGGGTGACCGAGCAGCGGTTCGTCGTCGCGTACGTCAAGAGCAACCGGCAGGCGTTCCCGCCCGGTTCGCTGGAGCGGCCGTCACGGGGCGCCGCGGCGACTTTCCGGAGCCTGACCACCGCGCAGGACGCGCTCGCCGACTTCGTCGAGGCCGATCCCGGGCTCACCGGCCGACTGCACGTCATCCCGGCGTCGGAGGCTGCCGCTTCACCGGCCGTCCCCGGCACCTGGTCCGACGCCGGCCTGCTGCCCGTACCCGCGTCCGACGTGGACCTGACACCGCTGACGAACGGCCGCATCCTGCTCGCCGGCGGGACCGGTCCGGCCGGTGCGCCGCTCGCCGCGACCGCACTGTTCGATCCGACGGCCGACGCGTGGTCGTCCGGTCCGCCGCTCACCACAGGGCGGCGGCGGCACACCACGACGGCGCTCTCCGACGGCCGGGTGCTCGCGCTCGGCGGGCGCACCGCCACAGCCCCGCTCGCCTCGGCAGAGGTCTTCGACCCGGCCGCCGGAATCTGGACGCCGGTCCCCGCGTCGATGGGTACGGCCCGGTACGGGCACTCCGCGACCCGGCTGAAGGACGGCCGACTGCTGGTCGCCGGCGGCATCGGTGTCCGGACCGGCCAGGAGGACGGCGCGCTCGCCTCCGCCGAGCTGTTCGACCCGGCCACCTCGACCTGGGCCACGGTCGCGCCCATGACCGACGCCAGGACCGGCCACCAGGCCGTACTCCTGCGTGACGGCCGGGTGTTGGTCGTCGGCGGGGCGCTACCCACCGGGCGCGGTCGGCAGCACGCACTCGCGTACTGCGAGCTGTACGACCCGGCGACGCGCAGCTGGACGCCGACAGGCAGCCTCGCCCAGGCCCGCAAGGGTCACCAGGCGACGGCGCTGCCCGACGGCCGGGTCCTGGTCACCGGCGGCGATCCGGTGGTTGCTCCTGACGGCACTCTCGATCCGCACAGCCTGGTCACCGCGGAGCTGTACGACCCCGAGACCGGGGCGTGGACCTCGGCAGCAGACATGCCTGGCGGCGGTCGCAGCAGCCACCGGAACCTGTTGCTCCGATCCGGGATCGTCCTGGCCATCGGCGGCACCGGCGCGCCTGAACTCACGGCCGGCCACCGCTCCGTCGTCGGCTACAGCCCCAGGAAGAACGCCTGGACCACGATCGGCGGCCTCGGTCTCGGCCGGTTCGCCCTCGGCGCGGTCGAACTGGCCGACGACCGGGTGCTGGTCGCCGGCGGTGTGGCGGCGGCCGGCGCGGCCGCGCAGGCGGACT
>NZ_JAPWHT010000607.1:0-5040 GCF_027270795.1 Streptomyces sp. ActVer | reverse complement strand
CCGCGTACGACGGACGTCCGGTGCACGCACGTACGCATGTCCTCTCACCCGTACGGCGCGTGACCGCCCCGCGGCGGACCAGTTCCTGGCACGGCGCGGCGCCGCGCCATGGCGCCCCCGAATTGGGCGGGAACGGACAGAACCAGCCTCCCGCGCTGCCCGGCGCCGGAAGCAGCGGCAATGGCGGTAACGGGGGCAACGGAAGCGGCGTACCGGGCCACGGTGACGGCACCGGATTCCCCGGGAACGGGAACGGCGTGTCCCACACCGGGACCAGCAACGGCATCGCCGGCCACTTCGCCAACACCGCTGACCCCGCCTACAGCACAGACCTCGCCCACACCACGGACCCTGCCCACAGCGCGGACCCTGCTTACGCCGCAGGGGCTTCCCACACCACCAGCACCACCACCGAGGCCCCCACCCAGTGGAGCCGGTTGACCGCCGACCCCGCTCCCGCCGCCCATCGCGGCCCCGCCACCGCCCTGGCGGCCGAGCGGGCACGGCAGGCGCGGATGGCTGTCGTCGGACCCGTCACCGAGCGCTGGGCGCCCGAGCAGGCCGGGCCCGTGCACGAGAACTGGCAGTTGGCGGCGCCGATCGGGCCCGCGACCGACCTGTGGGCGTTGGGGGCGCTGCTCTTCCGGGCCGTTCAGGGGCACGCGCCCTACCCCGAGGAGAACACCGCCGAGCTGGTGCAGCTCGTGTGCGCCGAGCCGCCTGCGTTCGCCGAGGAGTGCGGGCCGCTGCGGCCGGTCGTGGAGTCGCTGCTCCGTCAGGACCCCACCGAGCGGCTGGACTTCGAGGAGCTGCGCGGCTGGCTGCGTTCGCTGGTGCGGTCGGCGCCCGAGCCGGAGGCGGGGACGTACGTCGTGGCCACGCCGCCCGTGGATCCCAAGCGGCTGCCCGTCGTGCGCCGCCGGGGCGAGCTCGTCCGCAGGCGCCGCGCCGGGCTGCCCGACACCAGCCCGCACGGCCGCCACAAGCGGTCCAGGCGGGAGGCCAAACCCCGCCGGCTCGGCCGCACGCTGCTCCTGCTGATACTGCTGGCCATGGCGGCGGCCGTCGCGTATGCCGTGGCCTTCATGCCCAAGTCCGACAACGCCGGTGAGCGGACCGGTTCCGCGGGGGACATCGCCACTCCGACCCCGGGACACTCGGCCGGTACGGACACCGGCACGGACGGGAACGCGGGCACGGATCCACAGGACGAGAAGTCGCCGAGCAAGGAGAACAGCCCGACGCAGTCGTCCAGTTCCAGCACGCAGACCACCGGACCCGAGGTCGCGCAGGGCTTCACCCTGCGCAAGGACTCCGAGGGCTTCCGCGTCGCGGTCGCCAACGGCTGGGACCGGACGGGGAAGAACGGCCGCGGCCAGATCGTCTACTCCCAGGGCGACTTCGAGCTGCTGGTCGTGCCCGGCCGTGACACGACCAGCCAGTACGGCACCGACCCGATGACGTACCAGCGTGAGGACGAGCGCGAGTTGCAGCCGTTCCGCGACTCGACGTGGGCCACGTCCAGCGGGATGCGGCGCATCGAGGTGGGCGGACGGACCATGGCCGAGGGGCAGTTCACCTGGCAGGACTCCCAGGGGCGCGAGGTCTTCGTACGCAATCTCGCGATCATCGTCGACGGGCGGTACCACGTGGTGCAGGTGCTCGGTCCTGAGGCCGAGCGGGACGAGGTGACGCGGCTCTACGAGCAGGCCGCGGCGACCTACCAGGCCACTGGCTGACGGTCCGACAGACCGCTCGCCGACGGTCTGACAGACCGCTCGCTGACGGTCTGACAGGCCACTCGCCGACGTCCGATTGCCTGGTGGCAACCGCCCGTTCACGCCCGGGCAAACCGTCACAGTGCTGTCTCCGTAGGGCCCCGCCGGTTCCCTGGGGGAGGGCCGGTCCTTAGTCTGGCCCTGTCAAGAGCATTGCGGGGAAACGTGAATCAGATGCAGGGCCTGCTGTTGTCCGGGCGCTACCGGCTCGTCGACTCCATCGGCAGTGGCGGCATGGGCCGGGTGTGGCGTGCGCACGACGAGGTGCTGCACCGGGCCGTCGCCATCAAGGAGTTGACGGCTGCGCTCTACGTGTCGGACAGCGACCAGCCCGTGCTCCTCGCCCGGACCCGGGCCGAGGCGCGCGCGGCCGCGCGGATCAACCACTCGGCCGTCGTCACCGTGCACGACGTGCTGGAGCACGACGGCCGTCCGTGGATCGTGATGGAGCTGGTCGAGGGCCACTCGCTCGCCGACGCGGTCAAGGAGTCCGGGCGCGTCGAGCCCCGGGAGGCGGCGCGGGTCGGGCTCTGGGTGCTGCGCGCGCTGCGGGCCGCGCACGCCGCGGGCGTACTGCACCGCGACGTCAAGCCCGGCAACGTACTGATCTCCAACGACCGGCGCGTCCTGCTCACCGACTTCGGGATCGCGCAGGTCGAGGGCGACACGACGATCACGCGCACCGGGGAGATCGTCGGCTCGGTCGACTATCTGGCCCCGGAGCGTGTACGCGGCCACGATCCGGGCCCTTCCTCCGATCTGTGGGCGCTCGGCGCGACGCTCTACACGGCGGTCGAGGGGAGGTCTCCGTTCCGGCGGACGACCCCGCTGACCACCATGCAGGCCGTGGTCGGCGAGGAACCCGAGGAGCTGACGCACGCCGGCCCGCTCGCGCCCGTCATCGCCGCGCTGCTGCGCAAGGACCCCGCCGAGCGGCCCGGCCCGGAGGAGGCCGAGCAGATGCTCGCCGAGGCCGCGGAGGGGCGCGCACCGAGTTCGGCGCAGGCTTATGTGCCGACGGAACATGTGGCCGCCACACACGAGTCCGCTGAGTCCCCCGAATCCGCTGTGCCCCGGGGCACGTACGGACCCGCCCATGCCGCCTACGGGCCCCAAGGTGTCCCAGGGGCGCAGGGCATGTACGGGCCTCAGGGCGTTCACGGGACCCAGGGCGCCCCCGGCGTTTCCGGCGGCCACGACACCTATGGCGGCCACGGCCGGCCCGCGCCCGACCCGGTCGTCGCCACCATGAACCAGCCGGCGGTCGCCGGGACGCAGCGCCGCAGGGTCAGCACGCTGGTCCTCGTCGTCATTCTGGCCGCGCTCGTGGGCGGCGGAGGCGTCGCGGCGATGCTGTACGCGGACGGGTGGGGCAACGACACCAACTCGACGTCCTCGCCCGACCCCTCCTCACCCGACCCCTCCTCCTCCACCCCGTCGTCCTCGGCGGGGGAGACGGACGACGGGAAGGGGAACCAGACCCCGGACACCGGTACCGGCGGTGTGCCGGACGGCTGGGAGCGCGTCAACGACCCCCAGGGTTTCAGCCTTGTCCTGCCCAAGGGCTGGAAGCGCCAGATCGAGAACACCCAGGTCGACTACACGCCCGACAACGGCGAGCACTTCGTCCGCATCGCCGTCGACGACTCCCCGGACTTCGACACCCCGTACATGCATCTGCTCGACCTGGAGGAGCAGTTGGGGCGGCTGCAGGACTACCGGCGGATCGGTCTGGAGGAGAACACCTTCCGCGACCGCCCGGGCGCGCTCTGGGACTTCACCTGGACCGCGCTGGCGAAGGACACGGAGTTCCCCGGCCCGCGCCGGGCCAGCGAGCAGGCGTATCTCAGCCGTGACGGCGTCGAGTACGTGATCTACATGTCCGCGCCGGCGGCGGACTGGGACACCGCGAAGGAACGGTTCGACACGATCCTTCGCAGCTGGCGGCCCCCGGGCGCCCCGTGACCGCGTACGTCCCGTAAGTACGGCCGGCCCGGCACGTGACCGCGTACGTCGCTTGTCGGCCACCCGCGCCGCAGCGCCCCGGAAGGCCTCCGTCCGGTGCGGCATGATGGGGCGCATGGTGACCGAGGGGGACAACGTCCGTGTCATCGCGGGCCGTTACCGGCTGGAGGCCAGACTCGGCCGGGGCGGTATGGGCGTCGTCTGGCGGGCCACGGACCAGTTGCTCGGCAGACAGGTCGCGGTCAAGGAACTCGTCCTCGACAGCTCGCTCTCGGCGGAGGAGTCCCGGCTGCAGCGCGACCGGACCCTGCGTGAGGCGCGTGCGATAGCGCAGTTGCGGGACCCGCACATCATCGTCGTGCACGACGTCGTCGAGCAGGACGAACGCCCCTACATCGTCATGGAGTTGATCGAGGGCGGCTCGCTCGCCGAGCGGATCTCCCGGAGCGGGCCCGTGGACGCGGCCGCGGCGGCCCGGATGGGGATCGACCTGCTCGGCGCGCTGCGCAGGGCACACGGCGCGGGCGTGCTGCACCGGGACCTCAAGCCCGCGAACGTACTCCTCACTGCGGAGGGCCGCGTCGTCCTCACCGACTTCGGGATCGCCCAGGTCGCGGGGGCGACGACGCTCACCGAGAGCGGGTCGTTCGTGGGCTCGCCCGAGTACACCGCACCCGAGCGGATGTCCGGTGTCAGGACCGGACCGGAGTCCGACCTGTGGTCGCTCGGCGCGCTGCTCTGCACGGCCCTGAGCGGCGAATCGCCGTTCCGCCGCGATTCGTTGGGCGGGATCCTGCACGCGGTGGTGGTCGACGAGATACGTCCGCCCGCTGCCGCCGGGCCCCTGCTTCCCGTCGTACGGGGCCTTCTTGAGCGCGATCCCGAGCGCAGGCTCGACGCGGTGGAGGCGGAGCGGCTGCTGCGGGCGTTCCTCGACACCGGCCGTATGCCGCCGGTGTCGCCCGGCTACAGACCGACCCGGCGGGACGCGCCGAAGCCGTCGCGGCCGCTCCACGCGCCGTCGCCTCCGTCGGACGCGCCCGTGACATCGCCGATGAGGTCCGTCGCCTCCTCGCGCTCCCCCACACGGAACGTGCTGATCGCGGTCGCGCTCGTCGCCGCGATGGCCGTGGCGGGCGTGTCGGCGGCCGCGCTGCTGATGAACGGCGACGGTGGCGACGGGCCCTTGTCGCCGACGAGTTCCGTGCCCTCGTCCCGGGCGACGGTCACCGCCACGACCACCGCGACGACCACGTCGACGACCGGCCGGACGGCGAGCGCGCCCCCGAGCCCAGCC
>NZ_JAPWHT010000606.1:0-5063 GCF_027270795.1 Streptomyces sp. ActVer | reverse complement strand
CGAGATCACCCTGCTCGTGCTCCGCTCCCCGCACCTGCCCACCTCGCCGTAGCACCTGACGGGCCAACACATCCGCTTGGAGCAGTCCACGAGCCGAGGGATACGGCGTCGACAGATGACCAGTCCCGTCTCACTGAGGACAAGATCCGGACCATTCCCGGGCCGACCACTCCAACGAGCCATACCTGGCCACGTCTTACGCAGGGTCAGCGACGCGTGATGCCTGTACCACCAGCAGACGAAGAACCTCCTCGTGTCGGCCAGAGTCAACGGACGGACAGCCGCCGCCTCATCGTGGTCGGTCACCGTGCCACCCCACCATCCGAACGACGGCACACGCAAACACCTTCGCATCCGGCGGCTCGCAGAGCCGGGCCACAGGTAGTGGTGCTGATACGTGGACGGACACCGGTCCCCGGCGGACGGCGATCCCGCCCTTGCCTACGCGCCAACCGAATCGGCCGGTATGAACGCACCCGCTACCACGCCCGCCACGTGCATTGGCCATCACCGCGTCGATGTCGCCTTCCAGGCCGACGACGAAGGCGCTGATGCCGGGGCAGTGTTCCGGTGACGACATCCCACACCCGCACCGGTCCGGAGTGGCCGGCCGCGTCCATGGTTCGCCCGCCGCTCCAACAGCTACAGCACTCTCCCGAGCCGCTCCGCGCCCGGCCCCGACACGCCTGTCAGTCCCGCGGCCCGGCCCGTTGCCAGGAGGAGCAAGTCGCCTGCCGGGCCCCGCACTTCGTCCTGGCCCTCGCCCCTCGACCAGCTCGCGTCGGTGGCGACCAGCCGTACGCCCCGCAGGCGTTTGCGGGCGCCGTAGAACGGGCTGGCCAGGACGTGTTCCAGGGCCGCGACCGTCTGCTCCTGAGGGGTGGGGCGTACGCGGCCCAGCGGGCGGGCGATGTCCTGGCCGTGGACCAGGACGTCGACCAGCGGATCCAATGGCGCGGACAGGGGCGCGCGGCGGGTCGAGGCTGCCGTCCCGCGGAACTGTGCGATGAGTTCGGCGGGGCCGAAGTCGGCCGCCCGGCGCCGCGCCGCGTCGAACTCCATGCGCTCCCAGTCACCGCGTGCCCGGACCATCCCCTTGACCATTCCGGGCAGTGTGGTGCGTGTCGACAGGGTCAGGTGGGCCACCACGTCGTGCACGGTCCAGCCGGTGCAGAGTGATGGCGCTTCCCAGTCGGTGCCTTCGAGATCGTCGAGAAAGTCGGCGAGGCCGAGCCGTTCGGCCTTCGTCCAGGAAAGAACCCGTTCACGGTCCATGGCCGGCTCTCCTCACAGGGGATGCGGGTGATGTCGCCGGTATGACCGGATGTCTCCGCCGAACTGATCGGCCCCGCCGTGTGACCTGGCGCACACATACCCCGCCTTCCGCCACACAGTCGTTCACGTATGAGGACTCCATGGGCTCATCGCCCTGCGGATGTTAAGGGCTTGCTGCACACCCCTTGACGCCTTCGGCGCCACCGACTCAATAATGAGCGTCCACATATCTAAACCAGGTTTTTCCATGTGGACAAAGTTCGTGGTCGTAGAACAGCGCGGAGGAACAGTGACTGACCCAGGCTCAGTACGCACTCGTTCGGCCACCCGAATTCGCCGGGGGCGAACGGCGGGCGCGTTCGCGTCCGTTGGCGTACTGCTCGCCGTCTCGGGATGCTCGGTGGCCGGCGGCGACCCCATCGGCGAGGGCCCCGGGACCCTGCGCGTCGTACTGCCGGAGGAGCCTCCGACGCTTGAGCCCTGCGATGCCTCGCTCACCGCGACGGGCCGGGTGACGCGCGCCAACATCACGGAGGCACTGACCGAGCGGGACCCGTCCACCGGGCGACTGGAACAGGCGCTGGCCACGAAGTGGACGCGTAACTCGCCCACTTCGTGGACCTTCACCCTGCGCGAGGGGGTCAAGTTCCATGACGACTCTCCGTTCACGGCCGAGGCCGCCGCGTTCTCCATCAAGCGCGCCACGGACTCGGACATCGACTGCAACGTCGACGGATACATCTTCACCGACAGCAAGATCACCGCAAAGGCGGTCGACGACACCACACTTGAGGTCACCACCGCCGAGCCGGACCCGATCCTCCCGCTGCGTCTGTCCTTCGTCGAGATCGTGCCGACGACCACGGACCCCGATTCCAGGGTGCGGGAGCCGGTCGGCACCGGCCCGTACCGGATCGACGAGTGGAGCCAGGGCCGCTTCCTCCGCCTGAAGCGCTTCTCCGGCTACTGGGGCGAGAGTCCCGACTACGCAGCGGCCAAGTACGTCTGGCGCGCGGAGGGCAGCGTACGTGCGGCCATGGTCACCAACAACGAGGCGGATGTGGCGATCGGGCTCGCTCCCGAGGACGGGGCGGGCGACCGGGCCGTCGAGTTCACCACCAACGAGGTCTCGTACCTGCGGATGGACGCCACCAAGGCGCCTCTCGACGACGTCCGGATCCGGCGGGCCATCAACTACGCCGTCGACAGGGAAGGTCTGGTCACGGCGGTCTTCTCGGGGCGGCCCAGCGGTCAGCTCGTGTCGAAGGGCGTCACCGGATACAACCCGCGCGTCAAGCCGTGGCCGTACGACCCGAAGCGGGCCAAGCGACTGGTCGCCGAGGCCCGGGCCGACGGAGTGCCGACCGGCACCACCATCACGATCATCGGCCGCACCGGCATCTACCCGAAGGCGGCCGAGGCGATGGAGGTCGTGCAGGACGGCCTGCTCAAGGCCGGGCTGAAGGTCAAGATCAAGATGCTGGACGTCAACGCCTGGCTGGAGTACCTGCTGCGCCCCTTCCCCAAGGGAATCGGCCCCACCCTCCTCCAGGCACAGCACGGCAACCAGGCGGGAGACGCCGCGTTCACGATGGGACAGATCTACGGCAGCAAGGGCGCCCAGAGCAGCTACGGCACCCCCGAACTCGACGCGCTGACGAAGCAGGCGCAGCTCGCGTCGGGCGACAAGCGCCAGAAGGCCTTCGCGGACGCGTTCGCCCACCAGAACGACGAGGTCGTACGGGACGCCGTGATGGCCAACATGACCGGCATCCTCGCCCTCTCCTCTCACGTCCGCTACCGGCCGGACTCGGCCACCAACGACGAGATGCGGCTCTCCGACATGCGCCGCGCGGACCGAGGAAGGAGCTGACCGATGTTCACGATGCTGCGTCGCCGCGCGGTCTCCAGTGTCATTCCCCTGCTGGTCGTGGTCCTGGGAGTGTTCTTCCTGGCCCGGCTCACCGGAGACCCCGCCAACCTGTACCTCCCGCTCAGCGCGACACCGGAGATGAGGGCCGAGTTCTCCGCCCGCAACGGCTTCGACCAGCCGCTGGTCAACCAGTTCGGCGACTACCTGGTCCAGGTCGCGCACCTCGACTTCGGCGAGTCGCTGCGCACCGCCCAGTCGGCGAGCGAGTCGGTCCTGCGGGCCTTCCCCGCCACCCTCCAACTGGCCGGATGGACGATGCTGCTCGCCATCGTGGGCGCCGTGGTGATCGGCAGCCTGGCGGCCTACCGGCCCAACTCGGCGACCGACCGGATCGCGAGCTTCCTGTCCTCGACGGCCGCGAGCGTCCCCGACTTCTGGTTCGCCATCATGGGCGTGCTGGTCTTCGCGGTGACGCTGGGCTGGCTGCCCACCTCCGGCACGAGCGGCGCCGCGGCCTGGGTCCTGCCCGTGGCCACGCTGCTCATCCGCCCGTTCGGTGTGCTGGTCCAGGTGGTGCGCGGCGCCATGGTCTCCGCGCTCTCCGCCCCGTACGTCAAAGTCGCGCGCAGCAAGGGTGCCAACGAAGTGCGGGTGGTCTTCGGGCACGCCCTGCGCAACGCGGCCGCACCCGCGCTCACCGTCGCGGGCGACCTCGCCGTCGGACTGGTCAACGGTGCCGTCGTCGTCGAGACCATCTTCGGCTGGCCCGGCATCGGCAAGCTCATGATCGACTCGGTTCTTCAGCGCGACTTCGCGGTGTTGCAGGCCGCCGTGCTGCTGACCGCTCTGGTGATCTTCGCGCTCAACATCCTCGTGGACATCTGCCACGCGATCCTCGACCCGCGGGTCCGGCAGCGGGCGGCGGCGTGAGTCAAGGAAGTGACATGCTCCAGAAGAACAACGGCCAGAGCGACAGCGCCAGGAGTGGCGACGTCCCGGAAGACGCGGGCGACGGCAGCGGCACGGGTGCTGGAACCGACCAGGTGGTGACGGCTCGGCGGAAGTGGCTCGCCCTGCTCCTCCAGGACCGGTTCGCCTGCGCGGCGGTCCTGATCCTGATCGGCGTCGCGCTGTGTGCCGTACTGGGTCCGCTGCTCATCGGGGACCTGGCGACACGTCAGAATCTGCGCGACCCCGGGCGGTCGCCCTTCAGTCTCGACCACGGCTGGGCGTTCGTCCTCGGCAGCGACTCCCTCGGCCGACCGGTCGCCGCCCGGCTGATAGCCGCGGCCGGCACCACCCTGTCCGTGGCCGTGCCCGCCGTGCTGTGTTCGCTCGTCGTCGGCTCGGTCTGGGGCATGTGGGCGGGCTACCACGGGGGTTGGCGCGAGAACGTGTCCCTGCGGATCGCCGACGTGATCCTCAGCTTCCCGTCTCTCCTGCTGGCCGTGGTCGTGCTGTACGTGTTCTCGCCGAGCGCCTCCGGTATCGTCCTGGTACTCGCCGTCGCCCGGATCCCCGTGTACTTGCGCACCGCGCGGGCCGAGTCCGCGGAACTGCGCAGTCGCCTGTTCATGGACGCGGCCCGCACCTTCGGCACCAGCAGTTGGGCGAGCATCCGACGCCATGTCGCTCCCACCGTGCTGCCGACCCTGCTCACCGTCGCCGCGCTCGACTTCTGCTTCGTGATGCTGACCGAGTCCTCATTGAGCTTCCTCGGCATCGGCATCCAACCACCGGACGTGAGCTGGGGTCTGATGGTGGCTCAGGGCCGCCAGGAACTCCAGAGCTCGTGGTGGATCGCGGTCTTCCCCGGCCTCGCCATCGTCGTCACCACCGTCTCGGCGACGGTCCTCGCCGCCTGGGCCCGCCTCGCGACCGACCCGGGCCAGCGGTGGCGGCACGGCCTGCGCCG
>NZ_JAPWHT010000605.1:0-5112 GCF_027270795.1 Streptomyces sp. ActVer | reverse complement strand
GTCGGCTCCGGGACCTCGACCGGGGGCGCTTCGACCACCGGCGCGGGCTCGTCGACGGCGACCGGCGCGGCCGCCGAGGCGTCCGGAAGATCCACCTCCTCTATCGTGCGGCGCGGTTCGTCGCGCGGCGTCTCGGCCTCGTCGCCGATATGCGGCTCGGCCGGCGGAGCGGTGATGTCGGGGGCGGCGGGGGGCGACGGGGGCAGCTGCTTCCGCTTGCGGCTGCCGATGACGAGCCCGCCGAGCGCGCCGATCACGACCACGGCGATGACTACAGCAAGGATGACGATTTCCATAACGCGTCCAGTATGCGTGACCTCTCACAGGGCCGTTCGTTGTCCGCACAGGGCTGTACGCCCTACGGGCCGGCCTGACCCGCCGCCCGACCTCGCGTCGCAGTGGGCGACCCGGCCCGACGCCCCCGATGATCACGGGCGTCGGGCTGATCGCGGCGGGCGGGATCGCTGGGTGCCGTCCTCCCCCGACTTCACCCGGTACCTGTCGCGCACGGCGTCCTCGAAGGCGATCGTGGGGCACTCGGTCGGCGGCGCCGGCATCGTCGTACTCCCCATGATCCTCATGGGTGCGGTGATGGCGGTCTCGACGCCCGACCTGGCCTCGGCCGCCGATCCGGTCTCGTTCCTCGGCGGGGTTCACCGCGCAGGCCCTCGGCTTCAGGGTGTCGCGCCACTGGGCCGTGTCGGTGAACGCGGTGATCTCGCTGGTCCTCGTCGGCGTCCTGATTCTCGTCGCGACCAGCTTCATGGGCTCGTTCATCGCGTTCCTGTCGTTGCTCGCGGTCGCGTTCTCCGCCTGGGTCGGCGTCTTCGGGGCGGACATGCTGCGCCGCCGGGAGTACGACGCGAAGGCGCTGCTCGACACCACGCGCACCAGCGCCTACTGGTACCGCGGCGGCTTCGCCCCGGCCGCGGTGGCCGCCTGGGCGCTCGGCCT
The DNA here is from genome assembly GCF_027270795.1 of Streptomyces sp. ActVer. Taxonomy (NCBI): domain Bacteria; kingdom Bacillati; phylum Actinomycetota; class Actinomycetes; order Kitasatosporales; family Streptomycetaceae; genus Streptomyces; species Streptomyces sp. ActVer. The sequence continues at coordinate 4,158 of NZ_JAPWHT010000605.1, read as the reverse complement.
GGCTGCGGGACTGCTCTTCACCACGTCCGGCTGGTTCACCGGACCGCCGGCCTCCGGCAACCCGGTCGGCGAGTACGGCCTCGGCCGGGTGGCCGCGATCGTCGTCCCCTTCCTCCTGTACGTGCTGCTGCCGAAGCCCGCGGCGACCGTGCCCGAGCCGGAGCCGGACAAGAAGCCCGCCACTCTGGCCGTCTGACGATCCGTCAGCTACCGTCCCCCTGCACCGACATCACCGGCACCCCACCCGGCTCGGCGAAGGGGGACTTTCCCATGCCCGCAACGGTCGTACGTTTCAACCTCGTTGAGCCCGGCGCGACACCCGCCTCGCTCAGCGCCCGCTACAAGGCCGCGCTGGAGATGGCGACCTACGCCGACGACCGCGGGATGACCACCGTGCAGACCGAGGAGCACCACGGCGTCGAGAACAACTGGCTGCCCTCGCCGTTCACCTTCGCGGGCGCGGTCTTCGGCGCGACGCGGCGCATCGCGGTCACCGTCTCGGCGATCATCGGCCCGCTGCACGACCCACTGCGGCTGGCCGAGGACATCGCCGTGCTCGACCTGCTGAGCGGCGGCCGGCTGATCACGGTCGCGGGGATCGGCTACCGGCCCGAGGAGTACGCGATCTTCGACGTGGAGTGGAAGCGCCGCGGCCGTCTCCAGGACGAGCTCCTGGAGACACTGCTGAAGGCGTGGACCGGCGAGGAGTTCGAGTACCAGGGCCGTACGGTACGGGTCACGCCGCGCCCCTTCTCGGATCCGCACCCCCTGCTGCTGGTCGGCGGCTCCTCCAAGGCGGCGGCCCGGCGAGCGGCCCGGCTCGGCCTGCCGTTCTTCCCGAGCGCGCATCTGCCGGAGCTGGAGGCCTACTACAAGGAGCGGCTGGTCGAGTACGGCACGCAGGGCTGGACCATGATGCCCTCGGCGGTCACCCCGCTCCTGCACCTGGCCGAGGACCCGGACCGTGTGTGGGCCGAGCACGGCGAGCACTTCCTGCACGAGGCGAGGACGTACGCCTCCTGGCAGTCGTCCGACATCCGCTCGGCGGTGCGGTCGGCGGCCACGACGGTCGACGAGCTGCGCGCCGAGGGCGTCTACCGGATCGTTACGCCGGACGAGTGTCTGGCGCAGGGCCTCGACAGCTACGTACTGCATCCGCTGTCCGGCGGGATGCCGCTCGACGAGGGCTGGCGCAGCATGCACCTGTTCTGCGAGAACGTACTGCCCCGGCTCAAGAGCCTCTGATCCTGGGGCGGATCTTCGGGGGCCGAGCCGGGGCAGTACGTCCTACGAGTACGGGGAGAGGGGCAGCGGGGACTTGGCCCTTCTCCCCGAGTTCGGGGAGCCGCCGGGGCTCGCGCGAGCCGCGGCTGCTCGACGGGCTAGCCCATCTCCTCCAGGGTCTTGCCCTTCGTCTCCGTCACGAACTTGAGCACGAACGGGATGGAGAGCGCGGCGAAGACCGTGTAGATGACGTAGGTCAGGGAGAGGTTCCAGTCGGCCAGCGACGGGAAGCTCGCGGTGATGGCCCAGTTGGCGATCCACTGTGCGGAGGCGGCGACACCGAGGGCGGCGGCGCGGATCTTGTTCGGGAACATCTCGCCGAGGAAGACCCAGACGACGACACCCCAGGAGAGGGCGAAGAAGAGCACGAACACATGGGCGGCGATCAGGGCGACCCAGCCCTGGGTGGCCGGCAGCTTGCCGTCGACGAGGTCGAAGGAGAAGGCCCAGGCTTCCAGGCCGAGCCCGATGACCATGCCCACGGAGCCGATGAGCGCGAGCGGCTTACGGCCGATCCGGTCGACGAAGATCATGGCGATCACGGTGCCGACGATGTTGATGATCGACGTCGTGAACGAGTAGAAGAACGACTCGGACGGGTCGACACCGACCGACTGCCACAGCGTCGAGGAGTAGTAGAACGCGACGTTGATGCCGACGAACTGCTGGAAGACCGAGAGGCCGATGCCGATCCAGACGATCGGCTTGAAGAAGAAGGTCCCGCCGAGCAGGTCCTTGAAGACCGACTTGTGCTCGCTCTTCATGGCGTGCTCGATCTCGGCGACGCGGGCGTCCAGGTCGACGTGGTCACCCTCGACCTCGCGCAGCACCTCACGGGCGCGCTCGTCCTTGCCGGCGGAGATCAGGAAGCGCGGCGACTCGGGGATCGCGAAGGAGAGCAGCCCGTAGAGCACGGCCGGAACGACCATGACGCCGAGCATGACCTGCCAGGCCTCCAGGCCCATGATCTCGCCGCGCTGGTCGCCGCCGGCGGCGTTCAGGATGCCCCAGTTGACCAGCTGCGAGATGGCGATGCCGATGACGATCGCGGCCTGCTGGAAGGAGCCGAGCCGTCCGCGGTACGCGGCGGGGGCGACCTCGGCGATGTAGGCCGGGCCGATGACCGAGGCCATACCGATGGCGAAGCCGCCGACGACCCGCCAGAAGGCCAGGTCGTACAGGGCGAAGGGCAGCGCGGAGCCGACGGCGCTGACGGTGAACAGCACGGCCGAGATCTGCATGCAGCGGATACGGCCGATGCGGTCGGCGATCCGGCCGGCGGTGGCGGCACCGATCGCACAGCCGATCAGCGCGATGGCGATGACCTGGGCCAGGGCCGCGGAGCCGATGTCGTACCGGTGCCGGATGGCCTCGACGGCGCCGTTGATCACGGCACTGTCGTAGCCGAAGAGGAAACCGCCCATCGCGGCCGCCGCCGCGATGAAGATGACGTGCCCGAGATGTTCGGGATGAGCCTCACGGGCTCCTGACTTGAGCGGCTGCGCTGAGCTGGTCACGTGTAACTCCTCGGGCCACCGGCCTCACTGCCGGGGGTGGGGGCGAGCCCTTCGGGAAGGTGTTTCCAGTGGCGCACACGTTTACGCCACCCACCACCTGAAGGTAAAAGCAATGCCGTCGACCTTATGCCTTCAAGTTCCGAAGTCAAGAGGGGGTAGCTGTGAGCAATGAGACCCGAGGTGGCGGAGATGTGTTCAAGCTTTGAAGAGAAAGAAACGGCGCGGTTCGGAGGTGCCCGAGCATGGGCGCCCCGAAAGGGGCGCGGGGAACCGCGCGACCAGCCACGACGAACCCGCGGCGATACGACGGCCCGCCCGAAGGTCAGCGCAGCCTCTGGCTGATGACCTTCGACACACCATCCCCCTGCATGGACACGCCATACAACGCGTCGGCAACTTCCATCGTCCGCTTCTGATGCGTGATCACGATCAACTGCGAAGCCTCCTGCAGCTCCTGCATGATCCGGATCAACCGCTGAAGATTCGTGTCGTCCAGCGCCGCCTCGACCTCGTCCATCACATAGAACGGACTGGGCCGCGCCTTGAAGATCGACACGAGCATGGCCACGGCGGTCAGCGACCGCTCTCCACCGGACAGCAGCGACAGCCGCTTGACCTTCTTCCCGGGCGGCCGCGCCTCCACATCGACACCCGTGGTGAGCATGTTGTCGGGATCGGTGAGGATCAGCCGCCCCTCCCCACCCGGGAACAGCCGGCTGAAGACCCCTTCGAACTCCCGCGCCGTGTCCCAGAACGCCTGGGTGAAGACCTGCTCGACCCGCTCGTCGACCTCCTTCACCACCTGAAGAAGATCGGCACGCGTCTTCTTCAGGTCCTCCAGCTGCTCGCTGAGGAACTTGTGACGCTCCTCCAGCGCGGAGAACTCCTCCAGGGCCAGCGGGTTGACCTTGCCCAGCTGCTGGTAGGCCCGTTCGGCGGACTTGAGGCGCTTCTCCTGCTCGGCACGGTGGAAGCGCCGGGGCTGGTTGCGCGGATGCTCCGGATCCTCCGGCAGCTCCTCGCCCTCGGCGGGCAGGGAGGGCGGTACGAGCTGATCGGGGCCGAAGTCCGCGATCAGTCCGGCCGGTTCGACCCCCAGCTCCTCCAGCGCCTTGGCCTCCAGCTGCTCGATCCGCATCCGCTTCTCGGCGCCCAGGACCTCGCCGCGGTGCACCGAGTCCGTGAGCTTGTCGAGCTCGGCCTTGAGGTCGCGGCCCTCGTTGCGGGCGACGACTAGGTCCTGCTCCCGCCGCGCCTTGGCACGCTCCGCGGCCGTACGCTCCTCGTCCGCCCGGCCGAGCGAGACCTCGACGTGCGCGAGCAGTTGCCGCGCGCCGGAGGCGACGGCCCCGGAGAT
>NZ_JAPWHT010000604.1:0-5131 GCF_027270795.1 Streptomyces sp. ActVer | reverse complement strand
CTGGGCGGGCCTGGGCCCGCGATCCGGTCCAGGCCCGCCCCATCCCGCCGGTGACCGCCGACGACACGGGCCGCGTGATCATCGTCGACCGTCCTGGAGCCGTCCAGACGCAGTTGCTCATCGGCCGCGTCGGCGCCGACCGGCACGACCGCGTGTGGCCCGCCCAGGTGCTCGGCACGTACTGCCTCGGCGGCACCCTCACCTCGCGCCTGGACCGCGTCCTGCGCGAGGAAAAGGGATACACCTACGGTGTGCGGGCGTTCGGCCAGGTGCTGCGCTCCGCGCCGGACGGGACGGGTGCCGCGATGCTCGCCATCAGCGGCTCCGTGGACACCCCGAACACCGGCCCGGCGCTCGACGACCTCTGGAAGGTGCTGCGCACCCTCGCGGCCGAGGGACTCACCGACGCCGAGCGCGACATCGCCGTGCAGAACCTCGTGGGTGTGGCGCCGCTGAAGTACGAGACGGCCGCCGCCGTCGCGGGCACCCTCGCCGACCAGGTCGAGCAGTACCTGCCGGACGACTTCCAGGCGACGCTGTACCAGCAGCTCGCCGCGACCGGCACCGTGGAGGCCACCGCGGCCGCCGTGAGCGCCTTCCCGGTGGACCGTCTGGTGACCGTCCTCGTCGGTGACGCCGCGCAGATCGAGGAGCCGGTCCGGGCCCTCGGAATCGGCGAAGTCAGCGTCGTGACAGCGGAGTAGAACGCGCACAGAACAGGGCCGTTCCGCGGAGAACCCAGGTGACCGAAGAGTCGCCTGGGTTCTCCTTTTGCCCGGACTTCAGCACCCGAACCGCTGGTTGTCCGTATTGATAGGGAGGTTGCCTGTCTGCCCTGTGGCATGCGCTACAAAACCCTTGATCCGTTTGTTGATTGAAAGACGCCCCGCTTAGCGTCGGTCCGGCTGTTCGTCAGGCAGTGCGCCGCGTCCGCGGCACCGGACAGTCATCGCCGAGTCCCCGTACGGCGCGAGCCAGGGGAGCCGGGGACCCATATGCAGTCCCTGGGGTGAATCGGACGCCCTTCCCGAAGGGGGTCCGTAGGAGACCTTCCTGCTCCGAACCCGTCAGCTAACCCGGTAGGCGAGAAGGAAGGAAAGGACCAGCCACTTCATGGCGTTCACTCGCGCCGCCGGGAAGCACCGTCGTCCCAGCCGTATGAAGCGCACGACCAACCGGACCGTCGGCGTCGCCGCACTCGCCACCACCGGTGTGGTCGGCACCCTGGCTGCTCCCGCACTCGCCGCCGAGAGCCCGGCCGAGCAGACCCTGACCCAGGCGATCACCATCGGCGACTCGGTCGCCGACCAGATCGACGCGCAGGCCGCCGCCCAGCAGCAGGCCGCCGACGAGACCGCCGCCCGCGAGAAGGCCGAGGCCGCCGCCAAGGAGCGCGCCAAGGAAGCCGCGGAGAAGGCCAAGAAGGAGCGCGAGGTCAAGGCCCGCGCCGCCCGTGCGGCCGAGCGCGAGCGCCTGCTGAAGTCGTACACCGCGCCCATCACCGGCTCGTACGTCTCCACCGGATACAAGGCCGGCGGCGCCGTCTGGTCCTCCGGCAGCCACACCGGCATCGACTTCCACGCCGGGAGCGGCACCGCCGTCCACGCGGTGGGCGCCGGCACCGTCGTCGAGGCCGGCTGGGGCGGCGCGTACGGCAACCAGGTCGTCATCAAGATGAACGACGGCACCTACACCCAGTACGGGCACATGTCGTCCCTCGGTGTCTCGGTCGGCCAGACGGTCACCCCGGGCCAGCAGATAGGCCTCTCCGGGGCCACCGGCAACGTCACCGGGCCGCACCTGCACTTCGAGGCACGGACGAGCGCGGAGTACGGCTCGGACATCGACCCGCTCGCGTACCTCCGCCAGCGCGGCGTGAACGTCTGACGGCAGGCGACCGCTCTCCCGCGCGGACAGCCCTCCAACGCGGACACCTCTCCCGAAGGCCCCGGCTCACCGAGCCGGGGCCTTCGCTCGGTTCTGATCACTTCCTGATGACGTCTCGACCACTTCCTGACCGACTTCACACCGGACGACTGCCTGTTCAGAAGCGGGGTGTGTCCAAAAAATAGCCACGGATTCCGGTCCGCCATCGGAATTTCCCGTTCTCTGCAATAGAGTCACCGAACAAGCGTCAATCGACCGCGTTTCGCGGGGGTTAAGGCGGAGGTCCGGTCATGCGTATTCCCGCGCACTCGGTATGCACGGCGATCCGTGACGACATCGTCGCGGGTGTCTACGAGCGCGGCAGCCGGCTCACCGAAGAACTGCTCGCGCGCCGGTACGGCGTCTCGCGGGTCCCCGTGCGGGAGGCTCTGCGCACGCTGGAGGCGGAAGGCTTCGTCGTCACGCGCAGGCACGCGGGCGCGTGCGTCGCGGAGCCCACCGAGCAGGAGGCCGCCGACCTCCTGGAGATGCGCATGCTGCTGGAGCCGCTGGGTGCCGCACGTGCAGCCCAGCGCCGCACCGAGGCACACCTCAAGGTGCTGCGCGGCCTGGTCAGGCTGGGCCAGGAGCGGGCCAGGAGGGGCAACAGCGAGGATCTGCGCTCCCTGGGCGGCTGGTTCCACGAGACGCTCGCGCAGGCCTCCGGAAGCCCCGCGCTGACCTCCACGCTCGCCCAGTTGCGGCACAAGATCGCCTGGATGTATTCGGTCGAGGCGCCCGCCCACCCCGCCGAGTCCTGGGCCGAGCACGGCGCCATCGTGGACGCCGTTGCGCGCGGCGACAACGACCGGGCCAGGGCGATCACGGCACTGCACACCGAGCGGGCGATGGCCGCTCACCGGCTGCGCTTTCCCGGCGGCGGTGACCGCGCGGAGCGTGTGAGGACTTCGCAACATCCCGTAAACACGGCGGGCCTGCGGCATTAACAGTGGCGCCGTATACAAAGAGAGTTATTCGACGGGGTCTATTTCTGCTGCCCCTTTTTCCACGTGCCGGGAATTTCCGCGCACGTGATTTCCGCATGCGCGGAACCAGGATGAGTGGAACCCGATGCGGGGGCATGCGAAAAGCCCCGGCGCTGCTCGGCGGTGCGGCGAAAATCCGCGCGACGGCGTGACGTACGGACAAAACGGCGCGTGACCTGAAGACAGAAACGGCGGAGCCGCGTCACCCGATACGGGTCGACGCGGCTCCGCCGTACGCGGTCCGCGAGATCAGACGGTCTCGGGGAGCTCGTCGAGGCCCTCGGCGACCAGCTTCGCCAGGCGGTCGAGCGCGGCGTCCGCGCCCTCGGCGTCGGAGGCCAGGACGATCTCCTCGCCGCCCTGGGCGCCGAGGCCGAGAACCGCGAGCATCGAGGCGGCGTTGACGGGGTTGCCGTCGGCCTTGGCGATCGTCACGGGGACGCCGGAAGCCGTGGCGGCCCGGACGAAGATGGAGGCGGGACGGGCGTGAAGGCCCTCGGCCCAGCCGACGTTGACGCGGCGCTCAGCCATGTGATGCTGCCCTTCAGGTGTCTCACGGTTGTCTAGACCATTGTTCCATATCGTGAAGCGTGCCCCGAGCGGCTGCGGATTCCGGGCCCGAGGCGGCTTCGGTCACCCAAGACTGCCTCGCGCCCCTGCCGGACGCGAGCCCGCCGTCGCCGGGATGTGAACGCCTGGGGCGTGACCCCGTGGAACACGAACCACGGGACACGTACCGACACGTACCCGGGACATGAACCCCCGCGACCAGGACCGGCCGTTGTCGGACCCGAGCCGTACTCTGGGCCCCATGCAGACCTCGCCGGACCGGCACGAGTACCCCGCTCACTGGGAGGCCGACGTCGTGCTGCGCGACGGCGGCACCGCGCGCATCCGGCCGATCACGGCCGACGACGCCGACCGCCTGGTCAGCTTCTACGAGCAGGTGTCCGACGAGTCGAAGTACTACCGCTTCTTCGCGCCGTATCCGCGCCTGTCCGCCAAGGACGTCCACCGCTTCACGCACCACGACTTTGTGGACCGGGTGGGACTCGCGGCCACGGTCGGCGGCGAGTTCATCGCCACCGTACGCTACGACCGCATCAACGCCGACGGCCTCCCCGCCTCCGCCCCCGCGGACGAGGCCGAGGTCGCCTTCCTCGTGCAGGACGCCCACCAGGGCCGCGGTGTGGCGTCGGCCCTGCTGGAGCACATCGCGGCCGTCGCCCGTGAGCGCGACATCCGCCGCTTCGCCGCCGAGGTGCTGCCCGCCAACAACAAGATGATCAAGGTGTTCACGGACGCCGGGTACCAGCAGAAGCGCCACTTCGAGGACGGCGTCGTACGCCTGGAGTTCGACCTGGAGCCCACCGACCGCTCGCTGGCCGTGCAGCGCGCGCGGGAGCAGCGGGCGGAGGGGCGCTCCGTGGCCCGGCTCCTCGCGCCGGGCTCGGTCGCCGTCATCGGCGCGGGCCGCACACCCGGGGGAGTGGGCCGCAGCGTCCTGGAGAACCTCCGCGAAGCGGGCTTCACCGGGCGCCTGTACGCCGTGAACGGCGCACTTCAGGAGAAGGAGCTCGGCGGAGTGCCGGCGTACAGCTCCGTCCGCGACATCCCCGAGCCCGTCGACCTCGCAGTCGCCGCCGTCCGGGCCGAGCGCGTCCCCGAAGTCGTCGCCGAGTGCGGTGAACACGGTGTGCAGGGGCTCGTCGTGGTCTCCGCGGGGTACGCCGAGAGCGGCTCCGAAGGCAGGGAGCGCCAGCGCGAGCTCGTGCGCCAGGCGCGTACGTACGGGATGCGGATCATCGGACCGAACGCCTTCGGAGTCATCAACACCTCCCCTGACGTGCGGCTCAACGCCTCGCTCGCGCCGGAGATGCCGCGCGCCGGGCGGATCGGCCTGTTCGCCCAGTCCGGCGCCATCGGCATCGCGCTGCTGTCCCGGCTGCACCGGCGCGGCGGCGGGGTCACCGGCGTGACCGGTGTGTCGACGTTCATCTCCTCGGGCAACCGCGCGGACGTGTCCGGCAACGACGTCCTTCAGTACTGGTACGACGACCCCGACACCGATGTCGCCCTCATGTACCTCGAATCCATCGGGAACCCGAGGAAGTTCACCCGCCTCGCGCGGCGCACCGCGGCGGCGAAGCCGCTGGTCGTCGTCCAGGGCGCACGGCACGGCGGGGCCGCGCCCCAGGGGCACGCCGTCCGGGCCACCC
>NZ_JAPWHT010000603.1:0-5136 GCF_027270795.1 Streptomyces sp. ActVer | reverse complement strand
GGGCGAAGCGGGTGCGGGCCAGATCCCGGGCGTCGGCGGCGGGGACGAGCCCGTGCACGGTGAGTGGGTCCTCGGTGTGGACGACGGCGGGTACTTCGGCGGCGATCGCGCGTCGGAGGGCACGTTCGGCCTGACGATCGGCACGCGGCAGGTCCGATGCCGGTGAGGGTGTGCTGAAACCGAGGATCCACCCCAGGTCGGCCGCTTGCGCGGGAGCCTCGGGGCGGGCGTCCGCTGCACTGGGGACCAGCGCCTTCAGTTGGGTGCCGTCGACGTGCAGGTAGGGGGTTCGCAGGGCGGTGGCCAGGGTGGCCAGCTGCGCGGGGTCGTCGCCCGGGTGCGGTGCCTGCGTGGCGCGTGGAGGCGTGTGGCGGCCGTGGGCCACGACCCAGGAGCTGTCTTCGGCTTCCGTCGTGTCGGCGGGCGCGAGGGCAGGTGCGACTTCCGCCGGGTCGACTCCGAGCATGAGCCGTACGAGGGCGCCCGCGCTGTGGGTGTCGGTGCCCAGGGCGTGCCGGGGGCTGGTGAGCAGGGCAAGCAGCACGGTCGCCGTGCTGGTGACCTGGCGGTGGACCAGGGACGGGGCCGTGGTGGCGGCCTGTCCGAGGGCGAGTGTCGTGGTGGTGCCGTCCGCTCCGGGCAGCGTGTGGACGGTCAGATGGGTTCCGCCCCGATGATCGGCCGCCGCGGCCGGTGCGGAGCGTCCGGAGGAGCCTGTACGGGCGCGGACGCGGGCGCTCGTGCGTACGGCGAGGTCGCGTACGCGTCCCGGCGTGGGGGACTCGGGTCGGGGGCCGGCGCTGAAGAGTTCGGTGCCCTGGGCGTCGTAGAGAACCGCCCAGGCGCCGGTGTGCGCGCTGAGCTGGGCGAGCACGGCCCGGAGCGCGTCCGGCCGGGCGGCGGCCGTGGCCAGCGCCGACTGCGCTCGGGAGATCTCGCGCAGCTCACGGTTGCGGGCCTCGGCGATCGCCGCGTACGCGGCCTGCCCGACGGCCACGAACGGGGTGGTCGGCGGCAGGCGCAGGAGCGGGAGCCCATGGCGGTCGCAGGCGGCGATGAGCTCGGGCGGAACCTCTTCGTGCACGGGGGCGACACCGAATCCGAGCGCGCTCACTCCGGCGGCGACGACCTGTCGTACGTACGTGTCGATGCCCTCCGCGTCGAGGGGGAGACGCACGCCCGCGGTGAGCAGCAGTTCGCCGCCCACCAGATACGGCGTCGGGTCCTCGATCTCCGTCGTGCCGACCGTACTGACCCGGACCCGGTGCCGCTTTCCGGCGGGGCCCGCGATCTGGCGCAGGCCCAGGGCGGGGTCGGCGAGCAACGTGCTCAGCGGCACGGACGGCTGCTCGGACTCGGTCATGAGGAGCCATCCTCCTGGTCCAGATGGCAGCACGCAGGACTGCCGGAATCATCCAATGGGTGACTCCATATTGGACAGAACCGCCACTTCGGCGCCGGCCCGAACCATCGATAGCGTCGTGGCACCCACCAACACCGGCCCCACGCCGGAAAGGAGAGCCACTGATGGCCGAGCTGTCCCTGCGCCCCGACCGCACCGCTTCGACCGCTCCGACGGCGGCGGCCGCGGCCGCCGGAGAGGAACTGCGCCTGCGTCGCGAACTCGCCGCGGTCTACCGGCTCGTGGCGCACTTCAGGATGACCGACCTGATCTTCACGCACATCTCCGTCCGGCTCCCCGGCCCGGAGCAGCACTTCCTGATCAACCCCTACGGCCTCCTCTTCGAGGAGATCACCGCGTCGAACCTCGTCAAGATCGACCTGACCGGCCATCCCGTCGAGGAGTCACCCCACCCGGTCAACCCCGCCGGCTTCGTCATCCACAGTGCCATCCACGCCGCCCGCTCCGACGCCCACTGCGTCCTGCACACCCACACCAAGGCCGGCTGCGCCGTCGCGGCCCAGGAACACGGGCTGCTCCCGCTCAACCAGATCTCCATGGAGTTCTACGGCAGGCTCGGCTATCACGACTACGAAGGCGTCGCCCTCAACCTCGCCGAACAGCAGCGCCTCGTCGCCGACCTCGGCGGCCACCCCGCGATGATCCTGCGCAATCACGGTCTGCTGACGGTCGGCGAGACCCCAGCCCAGGCGTTCCTGCGCATGTACTACCTGGACAAGGCGTGCGAGATCCAGACCGCGGCCACCGCCGCGGGCGCGGGCCTCGTCATCCCCAGCCCCGACATCTGCGAACTGACCGCACGTCAACTCACGGGCGAGGACGACAGTTCGGACCTCCAGGACGACATGGGATACGAACTCGCCTGGTCGGCACTGCTCCGACTGGTCGAGCGCGTCGCCCCCGACCACAAGGACTGACCCGAAGGCGAACCGTTCCGCTGCCCAACTCGTCTCCATGTTCGATATGGCGCCTTGACGTGAGATGCCTTGAGGTGCTGAAGAGGCACATGTGTGTCCAGGGAAAGGACTGCCGGAACGGTGTTAGTGAGCCACAGGAAAAGGACCGTCGGCTGGATCGCCGGAGGCGCGCTGGCGGCGACGGTCGCGGGTGTCACGGGGTGCTCCAGCGATTCGGACCCCGCCGCGGACAAGGAGCCGACCGCGAGCAGCTCGTCCGCGGCCGACGCGGAGAACGCGAACAAGGGGAAGCAGAAGGACGGTTCGTCGGCGCAGCCCTCGGCGGGCGGCCAGTCCACAGCCGAGGGTGCGGTCGCCGCGTGGGTCACGGCGGTCATCAAGGGCGAGCCGAAGCAGGCGTGCCTGCTGATGGGGGAGCCGGCCACCGATTCGTCGCCCGCCCGAGCCGGCACCGCCGAGAGGTGCAACAGCGACGATCCCGAGGTCCGGCAGATGCAGGACAACCTCGGAGAGATGCGTACGTCGTTCATGCCCAAGCCGCCCACGGACAACCCGAAGGTGGAGGTCGCCACCGTCCAGCCCACCGGTGACAAGGCGGTGGTTCCCGCGAAGAAGGTCACGGTCGAGGGAAAGACCCTCGACAAGATCATCCTGTCCCACTCCACCGGGGTGGAGGAAGGGCAGCTGGACGTCAACATGGAGTCCACCAAGATCGATGACGCCTGGTACGTGACCAATCTCGATTTCAACATCGGCTAGTGCCGTGACCGGGGAGCCTGCCCGGTCGGGTGGTCAGGCCGCCGTTCGCGGCGGTCTGCCACCCACGGCCCGTGCAGGCGCCCTCGGTGCCTCGGCATCCTCGGTTCGCTCCGCGCACCGGGCCGGCTCGTCGGCGACAACCGCACGGTCCGCCTGCCCTCCGGCACGGTCGGCGCGCCCGATCTCGCCCAGGGCGACGCCATCGACTCCCTCGCCTTCGGCATCGGCAGCGCCACCCTGTACGCGGCCGGTCCCAGGTCCCTCTCCAGAGCCACACCGTCGACCCGGCCCGGACCGTCTCCCGGATCTGCGCCCGTACCGGCGGCTCCGGCCTGACGAGGGCCCAGTGGCACACGTACGTACCCGACGCGTCGTATCGCAGGACGTGCGGCGGTTGAGGTGTTCCGCCGTCAGGCGAGCCGGCCCCCGTCGATGAACAGCGCTCGGTGCAGCATCGCGCGGACACGGGCGTTCGTCTGCTCGCGGTGGACGACGTCGTTGTCCGCCATCGCTCCGGCCGCCATGGGGAAGGCCAGCATCAGGTCCTCGACGTCGACGTCGGGATGGACGAGTCCGGCCTCCCGTCCACGTTCGAGATGCGGCCGGAACGCGGCCACTACGGCATCTGCCACGACGAGGGATCACGCAACTACACCGACGTCAACAACGTCTTCCGCGACACCGGCGACTGGGACCACGAGAACTCCAACGCGACCAACAACACAGGGGCGTTGACGGTCACGGACAACCGGACGAGCAACGGCTCCATCAGCCTCAGCGACGGAGTGCGCGGCAACAGGGTGACCGGCACCGTCGTCGTCACCGACGACAACTGGCCCCGCGGCGCCAAGCGGGTCATGAAGAACGCGGGCGTCCACCCCAGGTGACCCACCCGCAGCTGCTGCCCGGCTGTCAGCCGCCGCGAGGCGGAAGATCCACCACGACTCCAGCCGTGCGACGCCCCGCTCGGCCGGAGCCCGGACTCCTCCTCTGATCGGCGTCGCGGGCAGAATGGACCGGTGCCGCCTTTTGAGCAGACCCGAGTCCGGCTGCCCCGTGGCGCCCGCGCCGACGCCGTGCTGGCCGGCGGGGTGTTCGTGTTGGTGGCGCTCGGCGCCGAGGGGCAGCGGCTGAGATACGGCGGGGACCCGGTGCCGTCGCTGATCGCGTCCTGGCTGCTGATCCTGGCGGTGTGCGGAGCGCTGCTGTTCCGGCGCCGGTATCCGGTGACGGTGGGCTGGTTCACGGTGCTGGCCACGGGCGCCTACTATCTGCTGAGTTCCATCGACGGCCCACTGGTCATCGTTCCGATCGTGGTGTTGTACGCCATCGCGGCCCAGGGCCGTATGCAGGCGGCCAGTGCCATGGCGGCGGCGATGGTGACCGGCGTGGCCGCGGGTGTCTTCGTGGGCAACAGGGATGTCAACGGCACGGTGGTGTTCATGCTCGCCGGCTGGCTGGTCGCTGTCGTGGCCCTCGGCACCGTGCGGCACGGCCGGGTGGCCTACGCCGAGGAGGAGGCGCGGCTGAGGGCCATCGAGGAGCGGCTGCGCATAGCCCGCGAGCTGCACGATGTGATCGGGCACAACATCTCGATGATCAACGTGCAGGCGGGTGCGGCACTGCACCGGCTGAAGAAGGATCCTGCCCAGGCCGAGAACGCGCTCGGCGCGATCAAGTCGAGCAGTCGGGAGACCCTGCGAGAGCTCCGGGCCACCCTTGGAGTGCTTCGCCAGGTCGACGAGGACGTGCCCACGGCACCCGCGCCGGGGCTGGCCCGGGCGGACGAGCTGGTGGACTCGGCGAAGGTGGCGGGGCTCCCGGTGCGCATCGAGCGGACCGGGGCCGAACGCTCGCTGCCCGCCCCGGTCGACCTGGCCGCGTACCGGATCGTGCAGGAGTCCCTGACAAACGCCGCCAAGCACAGCGGCGCCGGACGGGTCACGGTCCGCATCGCCTACGGGGAAAGGGAGTTGACCCTCGTCGTCGAGGACGACGGCCCGGGCTCGGCGGTCCGCCCGGCCGGGGCGGGTGGAG
>NZ_JAPWHT010000602.1:0-5162 GCF_027270795.1 Streptomyces sp. ActVer | reverse complement strand
CGATCTAGCCGCACCTCCATGGCCGAAAACCCCGCCTACCCCGTAGGCCTCCGCCTCACCGGTCGCCGCGTAGTAGTCCTCGGCGCCGGCCAGGTGGCCCAACGCCGCCTCCCGGCCCTCATCGCGGCAGGCGCGGACATCCACCTCGTGTCCCCGGCCGCCACCCCCTCCGTCGAGGCGATGGCGGACGCGGGCGAGCTGACCTGGACAAGGCGCCCGTACGAGCCCGGCGACCTCGCGGATGCCTGGTACGCCCTGATCGCCACCAGCGACACCGAGGCGAACGCCGCCGCCTCCGCCGAGGCGGAGGCCCACCGCGTCTGGTGCGTCCGCTCGGACGACGCGGACGCGGCCACGGCATGGACCCCGGCGACGGGCCACAGCGAGGGCGTCACGATCGCCGTCCTCACGACGGACGCGAAGGGCCGCGACCCCCGCCACACGGCGGCCATCAGGGACGCGGTCGTGGAGGGCCTGCGTGACGGCACCCTCGTCGCGCCCCACCACCGCACCCGCACCCCCGGCGTCGCCCTGGTCGGCGGCGGCCCCGGCGACCCGGACCTGATCACGGTCCGCGGCCGTCGCCTCCTCGCCGAGGCGGACGTGGTCTTCGCCGACCGCCTCGGCCCCCGCGACCTCCTCGCCGAACTCCCGCCGCACGTCGAGGTGATCGACGCGGCGAAGATCCCGTACGGCCGTTTCATGGCCCAGGAAGCCATCAACAACGCGCTGATCGAGCACGCCAGGCAGGGCAAGGCGGTCGTCCGTCTGAAGGGCGGCGATCCCTACGTCTACGGCCGTGGCATGGAGGAGGTCCAGGCGCTGGCCGAGGCGGGCATCGCCTGCACGGTCGTCCCGGGCATCTCCAGCTCGATCTCGGTCCCGGGGGCGGCGGGCATCCCGGTCACCCACCGCGGAGTCGCCCACGACTTCACGGTCGTCAGCGGCCACATCGCCCCCGACGACGAGCGCTCCCTGGTCGACTGGGCGGCCCTCGCCAAGCTCCGCGGCACCCTGGTCATCCTGATGGGCGTGGACAAGATCGGCGCCATCGCCCGTACGTTGACGGACAACGGCAAGTCGGCGGACACCCCGGTGGCCGTCGTCCAGGAGGGCACGACGGCGGCGCAGCGCAGGGTCGACGCGACGCTCGCCACGGTCGCCGAGACCGTGCTCGCCGAGAACGTGAAGCCCCCGGCGGTCATCGTCATCGGCAAGGTCGTGACCGTGCGCCCGGACAGCTCCTCGGGGGCGTCCGAGTAACCCCGGGTAACCCAACCCGTTCCAAGCCGTTGGCACCACACCCAGGACAAGGCAGTATCACCCTGTGGCCGATCTCATCACCGTTGAGGACCCAGCCGACCCCCGTCTGCGCGACTACACGGGCCTGACCGACGTGGAGCTGCGCCGCAAGCGAGAACCCGCCGAGGGCCTCTTCATCGCCGAGGGCGAGAAGGTCATCAGACGGGCCAAGGACGCCGGTTACGAGATGCGCTCGATGCTGCTCTCCGCCAAGTGGGTCGACGTCATGCGCGACGTCATCGACGAGCTGCCGGCCCCGGTGTACGCGGTCAGCCCGGACCTCGCCGAACAGGTCACCGGCTACCACGTGCATCGAGGCGCCCTCGCCTCGATGCAGCGCAAGCCGCTGCCGACCCCGGACGACCTGCTCCAGACAGCCCGCCGGGTCGTCGTCATGGAGTCGGTCAACGACCACACCAACATCGGCGCGATCTTCCGCAGCGCCGCTGCCCTGGGCATGGACGCGGTCCTGCTCTCCCCCGACTGCGCGGACCCGCTCTACCGCCGTTCGGTGAAGGTCTCCATGGGTGCGGTCTTCTCCGTCCCGTACGCCCGTCTGGACACCTGGCCCAAGGGCCTGGAAACGGTCCGCGAGGCGGGCTTCACCCTCCTCGCCCTCACCCCGGACGAGAAGGCCAAGTCCCTGGACGAGGCGGCCCCGCACAAGATGGACCGCGTGGCCCTGATGCTGGGCGCGGAGGGCGACGGCCTGTCCACCCAGGCCCTGGTGGCGGCCGACGAATGGGTCCGCATCCCGATGGCCCACGGCGTCGACTCCCTGAACGTGGGAGCGGCGGCAGCGGTGGCCTTCTACGCGGTGGCTACGGGCAGACCACAGAACTAGAGGGGCCTGCGGCCCCGTTAGGGGCGCGGGGCTGTGACATTGTGCGGCTCCGCCGCGTGGGCGCGACGAGCCACGACGCACCCGCAGCCGGTACACACGCTCACCCGCCGAGCTGAACCCCGCCCTGCCCGTACGCCTGCTCCTGCCGCACATCCCCGCCCGGGCCCCCATGATCAAGCCCTCGGGCGGGCCCCTGGCACCCCTGCGCCGCCGCAATCCCCAACGCCACGAGCAACGTAACCACCACGAACACGAACAGCCGCTGCCGCAGCAGCCGCGGATTGGCAGGCCGCCGCCCGGTCCCGGTGGTCCGCGGACCGGACCGCCCCGCCCCGCTGCGGGACGAGCCGGGCCGACTCCCCGTACCGGACCGCGGGGGCGCCGGACGAGCCCCCGACCGCGAAGGGCTGCCATTGCCGCGAGGCGAGGACGTGCCCTGTGTACGCCGCTGAGTGCGCTGCTCCGGGTAGCTCTCGGTGAGCCGCCCGGTAGGCCGGTCGGCCTCGGCGGTACGGGGCGCGGGCGGCCTGGCGTCGCCCATCCCCTGTGCCTCCCGGGCCGCGATCTCCTTCAGCCGAAGCGACAACTGCAGCGTGCTGGGCCGCTCCTCGGGGTCCTTCGCCAGACAGGCGCGTACGAGAGGCGCGAGCGCGTCCGGCACCCCGTGCAGCTGCGCCTCCTCGTGCACCACTCTGTAGAGCATCACTTCGGAACTGCCGTGTCCGAAGGGCGAGTCCTGGGTCGCCGCGTAGGCGAGCGTGGCCCCCAGGGCGAACACGTCCGTGGCCGGCGTGACCGCCGCGCCCCGCACCTGCTCGGGCGCCAGGAACCCGGGCGACCCCACCGCCGTACCGACGTGCGTCAGCGTGCTCGCACCGGTCGCCCAGGCGATGCCGAAGTCGATGATGCGTGGCCCCTTCGGGGACAGCAGGATGTTCGACGGCTTCAGGTCGCGGTGGACGACACCGGCCTCGTGCACGGCGACGAGCCCCTCGGAGAGGGCGGCGCCGACGGCCGCGACCTCGGCCGCGCGGAGCGGGCCCTCGTCGTTGACCTTGTCGTGCAGCGAGGGTCCCGGCACGTACTGCGTCGCGAACCAGGGCCGGTCCGCTTCCAGATCCGCGGCGACCAGCCGTGCGGTGCAGCCGCCCCGGATCCGCCGCGCCGCCGACACCTCGCGCGCGAACCGCGACCGGAACTCCTGATCCTCCGCCAGGTCAGGCCGGATCACCTTCAGCGCGACCCGCTGGCCACGCCGGTCGGAGCCCAGATAGACAACGCCCATCCCGCCCGCGCCGAGCCGTCGGTGAAGCCTGAACGAGCCGACGACACGCGGGTCCTCGCGCCTCAGGCGCATCATCGCCATGTCCATCCCCGCTGCCCGGTCCGTTTGACGAGCCACAGCTTACGTTTCCGCGGCCGGGTGCGCGCAGAGGCCGCGCCCTCACGGCCCGATCGATTGTCAGTGCCGGGTGGGAAACTTGAAAGGTGGTCAGGGGACGGGGGAGCCGGGCGGCGTTGAGCTGCGCGGATCCCCAACCATCCGTCGCAGAAGGGGGATTGGACCCGTGAAGGGTGATCGCGTGGAGATAGTGGTCGACGCCGGGGACACGACGCGTACGTACGAGGTGGTGGCAAGCCGGGCGGGCCGCCGGGTGGAGACAGCGGTCCGCAGGGGGGTGGTCGAAGTGAGCGAAGTCACCCGCTGGGGGTCCCCCCACGTCTTTAAGGCAGTGGGGGAAGATCAGTCGTCCGCACGGCCCGCTTCATGGCCACCAGGGTGCTCGCCCTCGTGGAGCAGCCGGTCCCGAGGGAGGACAGCTCGGAACAGACCGGACGTCCCCTCCGGGAAACCCCTGAGACCTAGGACCTCTTCTCCACCCAGGGGAGTAGTCCGCAGGTCACCGGTCATCCTCGGGGAGGCCCGGTAATAGGTACGAGGGCATGACGACCCGCACGCCTCCCACGCCTAGATTTGTTGTCAAGCGGCGGGTGCAGCACTCGTCCCCCGAGGTCAGACACCCGCCGCTGCCAGACAGCAGAAGCTTTTCAACAGATCTCGTCCAAGAGATCTCAACAGAACGGTCAGGAGAGGGACCATGGCGGACACAGCATCGCGGACCATGATCCGCACGCAGGGACGCAAGGCGTACAGCGCCGCGTTCGGTTCCAGCCGGTCCGGCCGACGCCACCCCCTGGTGGCGACGGCCATGGTCCTCCCTCTGGCCACCCTGCTCGTAGTCGTCTTCGGCGGCTGGGAAGCAGTGGTCACACAGGCGTCGTCCGTGGGCGTGATGCTGGGGCGCTGAGCGGCGCCCCAGGCCCGGAAGAGCGGTCCGGGCGGGGACATCCGGCCATGAAACCCCGTGGGGACGGGGGTGCGGCGGACGGCAAAAATGCGGGCGCAGCTGGGGAGCTGCGCCCGCATTGCTTTGCGCCTAAACCGGCGCCGCTCTCGCGGGCTCCCCTTTGCGCCTAAACCGGCGCCGCTCTCGCGGACCAAATTGCTCACCGTCGTGGTTCCTCAATTGATGGTTGCGGTCCCAGGCCCTTTCAACGCCTGCGTACGCTCACGGGGAGCCGGCGCCGTACGACCTGAGGGGGACCGAGTGACCGCAGACCTGCTGTCCGCGCTCCGGGTGAAGGTGCAGGCCGTCGCTCATCCGGCGGCGGAGGCCTGTGTCTGCGGTACGGAGACCTCCGTGCTGGCCGACCGGCCCGACGGCACCGTCGTCCGGCACGCCGGCACCGTGGCGAAGGCGCACGCAGCCGACACCGACCCCGGCGAGCTCGCGGCGCGGATGACGGTCGCGGCGCATCCCAGGCTCGACGGCATCCTCCTGCCCCCGCTGAGGCCGAGCGCGGTCGAGTCGCAGGGACGGCCGGTCACCTTCTGGCCGTACGGCAACCCTGTGGACCGGGACGATCCCCACGCCGCCCCCTGGGAAGCGGCCGCCACCCTCCTCGCGCGGCGCCACCGGACGCCGCAGTCCGTGCTCCCGCCCGGCATCCCGCC
>NZ_JAPWHT010000601.1:0-5180 GCF_027270795.1 Streptomyces sp. ActVer | reverse complement strand
GGGCGGCGGGCGGGGCCGCCGGGGGCGCTTCCACGGGGCGTGAGCTCTGGGGCAGCAGCGCCCCGAGCGCGCGGCGCACGCGGCGCGTGACCTTTGCCGCCGTCGAGGTCCGGGCCTCGCGCAGTTCGCCGAACAGGCGCTCGTACTGGTCCGCGATCAGGCGGGGAGCGAACCGCTGGACGGTCTCCCTGGCGGCCTCGCCCATGATCCGGCGCTGGTCCGCGTCCTCGATCAGCTTCAGCAGCCCCGCCGCGAACGCGTCCGCGTCCCCCGGCGGTACGAGCAGTCCGTCGGAGCCGTCGGTGATGATCTCGCCGGGGCCGTGCGGACAGTCGGTGGCCACCACCGGGACGCCGGCGTGCATGGCCTCCAGGATCGTCATGCCGAAGGACTCCCAGTCCGAACTCACGGCGGCGACGGAGGCCTTGGCCCACTCCGTCTCCATCGTCGTGTGGGGTCCCATGAGGAAGACGTGGTCGTTCAGGCGGTGGGCGTCCACGGCGGCGCGCAGGGCCGCGCGCTCGGGGCCCTGGCCGTAGATCCGCAGCCGCCACTCCGGGCGTACGGCGACGACCCGGGCGAAGGCATCGATGAGCAGGTCGTAGCGCTTGACCGGCATCAGCCGGCCCGCGGCGACCACCAACGAGGCCTGTACGTCGGAGCGTCGGGCCTTCGGCCGGGGCGCGGCGTTCGGGATGTCGGTGATCCGCGTCCGCAGCCGGGGCAGACGGTCGCGGTGGTCGGCCGCGTCCTGGGCGGAGACGGTGACGAAGGCGTCCAGGTGCCGGAAGGCCTCGTTCTGCGCGGTACGTACGTCCGGGACGTGGTTGTCGTACGACAGGTGCTCCTGTCCGACGCGCAGATAGCGGCGCGAGCCGTGCCGGGCCAGGAAGACCACCAGCGCCGGGCGGGTGGCGACGACGACGTCCGCGTCCGTCTCCTCCAGGAAGCCGCGCAGCCGCTCGTCGGTGAGCTCGGTGTAGCGGTGGGCGAGGACCTCGGCGGGCGGTACGACCGTGGACGGCCGTGCCATGAGCGGGTTCTCGCCGTCGTACGTCGGCGCGTCGGGGCGCTCGTCGACGAGCGGGACGAGACGGACCCTGCGGTTCACCCCGAGCAGGGGTCTGTCCTCGCTGCGGAAGACCGAGACGATCTCCACCTCGTGCCGCGCGGCCAGCGCACCGGCGAGGTTGAGCGTCGAGCGCACCGTGCCGCCGATGGCATAGGCGTTGTGCAGCAGGAAGACGATCTTCACGTGGGCAACTCCCTGTTCACGCGGTACGGAGAAGCGACAGGGAGTGCGTGCGTGAACCCCACGGACTGTAAACGGGTCCGCCTCTCTCTCGCCGGTCTTCCTTCGAGGATGACGCGAAATGGCTGAAAAGGGGGCGGATATCTCCACACCGGGCCGTGCGGGCCCCGGGCGGCAGGGAGACCGTCAGTACACCGTCGTACGTTCCCGGCGTACGGAATACACCACGAACCCGGCACCCAGGCTGAGGAACAGGGTGCCGCCGACCACGTACGGGGTCGTGTCGAAGCTTCCCGTGTCGGCCAGTTGGGTGCGGACGGCGGCCTCGGCCGCGCTCTCCTCGGACGCCTCGGCTTCGGCTTCGGCCTCGTCCCCGGCCTTGGTCTGCAGGGTCGTGGTCGTCGTTGTCTGTGTTCTGTGTTCTGCCGTCCCGTCCCCGGTCGCATTGGCGGACGGGACGAACCACAGGGCGCCCAGGAGGGTCCCCGCGGCGGTGGCGGTCAGCAACGATCGACGTGCGGACACGGAATATCGATCCCCTTGTGACGCTGGCGAATTGGCCGTGTGGGGCGATGTTAGTGAAAGGTGCGGGTCACGGGAAAGTCACGGTGGTGAAGAGCCTTACGCTCCGACGTATGAGCACACCTGAGACATCACGTTTTGTACGGTTGCGCGTCGAATTGGTCGTCGAGGTCGACGACGAGGGCGCGCTCACCAAGGCGGCGCTGGGGCGCATCGCGGAGGACCCCGAGATCCCTGGCGACGAGCGGGCGCACGCCGAGAGCACAGTGACGGAAGACACTGCCGAGGCCCTCGCGTACCTCGTCGACCCGTTCGACCTGGTCAGCGAGGTCGCCGGGGTCGAACTCGCGCAGGCCTCCTGGAGCACCGAGCAGATCGACTACGACCCCGATTCGCCGGACTGGGACCTCGACGAGGATGATGAGGCCGGAGACGAGGAAGAAGTGGTCGGCTGAGGCGGCTTGGGAGAATCGTGACCCCGGGCGGCAACCGCCACCCGGGGTTCTGTCGTCTCAAGGGGCGCAGTGACCGACACCCGCATCAGTCGTAACAGCCGCACCGGTCGGATCGAGGACGATCCGACGCGGCCGAAATGGATCGACGTGGTGTGCCCCACACCTGGGAAGGGTGTGGAACGGGACGAACCGGTCGTAGCGTTTACAGGTGTTCCGGGGACTCTCGGGGTTTTGGGGATTCGGCAACGATGGAGAAGCGTGTGATGACGGACAGTAAGCGGCGCAGGAGTCTCACGGTCGCGTCCGCACTGCTCGGCGGGGTGCTGGTGCTCTCTGCGTGCAGCGGAGGCGGCAGTGACGACCCCAAGGGCGAAGGGGGTGACAGCACCTCGCAGGCCAAGGTCGACGAGGCGGCGGCCAAGAAGTCCTCCGAGGCCCAGATCAAGATCACACCCAAGGACGGCTCCGACAACGCCTCCATCAACAGTGCCGCGGCCGTCACTGTGACCAAGGGCACGCTGACCGAGGTGACCATGAAGACGGCGGCCGGCACGGCTGTCGCGGGTGAGATATCCGCGGACAAGAAGAGCTGGAAGCCCAGCGCCCAGCTGGAGCGCGCCACCGCCTACAAGATCGCCGCGTCGGCCAAGGACTCCGACGGCCGCGCCGCCCACGAGAACGCGTCGTTCACGACGGTCTCCCCGGCCAACAGCTTCATCGGCAACTTCACGCCCGAGGACGGTTCCACCGTCGGCGTCGGCATGCCGGTCTCGATCAACTTCGACAAGGCCATCACCAACAAGGCCGACGTGCAGAAGGGGATCACCGTCTCCTCCAGCAGCGGCCAGGAGGTCGTCGGCCACTGGTTCAACGCCAACCGGCTCGACTTCCGCCCCGAGGAGTACTGGAAGGGCAACTCGACCGTCACGCTCAAGCTGAACCTCGACGGCGTCGAGGGCGCCGACGGTGTCTACGGCGTGCAGCAGAAGACGGTCACCTTCAAGATCGGCCGCAACCAGGTCTCGATCGTCGACGCGCAGACCAAGACCATGAAGGTCACCCGGGACGGCAAGACCATCAAGACCATCCCGATCTCCGCCGGTTCGCCCGAGAACAAGACGTACAAGGGCAGGATGGTGATCTCCGAACAGTTCAAGGAGACCCGGATGAACGGCGCGACGGTCGGCTTCACGGACGACGACGGCAAGGGCGAGTACGACATCAAGGACGTACCGCACGCCCAGCGTCTGTCGACCTCCGGCACGTTCATCCACGGCAACTACTGGGGTGCCGACTCCATCTTCGGCAGCGTCAACACCAGCCACGGGTGCATCGGCCTGAACGACACCAAGGGCGCCAACGACCCGAACACCGAGGGCGCGTGGTTCTACAGCAACTCGATCGTCGGTGACGTCGTGGACGTCCGGAACACCGGTGACAAGACCATCGCCCCGGACAACGGCCTCAACGGCTGGAACATGGACTGGGCGACGTGGAAGGCCGGTTCGGCCGCCTGACCCGACCCGAACGTTTTCCGTCCCGAGGGCGGTTGCCCGTACGACTCGTACGGGCAACCGCCCTCGGCGTTCTCACAGGGTTCCGCGGCGGCGCACAGTGTTCTCATCCTTCTCTTATGCGGGCCTTATCCCGCCATCACGCGGTGTCCCTAGCTTTCGGCCATGTTCTTCACCTACCTGAGGCGCGAACTGCGCCGCCGCAGAAAGGCGGCGCTCGTCGTCGCCTCCGGACTCGCCCTGGGCATCGCCCTGGTCATCGTGGTCAGTTCCGTGTCGTCCGGCATGGAGAAGGCGCAGGGCAAGGTCCTCCAGTCGCTTTACGGACTGGGCACGGACATGACGGTCACCAAGGCGGCCCAGGCACAGTCGGGCACGGGCGAGCGCCCGCGCTTCCAGTTCGACGCCCGGGGCAGCGACTCCGACGAAGAACAGAGCAGCGACCGCGTCATGGTGCAGGGCTTCCAGACCCTGGCCACGAGCACGGTCTCCAAGGTCGGCGCGCAGAAGGGTGTCTCGGACGTCGTCGGAGGGCTCAGCCTTCAAGTCGTCAAGGTCAGCGGCCAGTTCCGCCAGGGCCAGTTCCAGCAGGACCAGCAGGGCGGCGGCAACCAGCAGGGCGGCGGCCGGCCGGGCGCCCAGCAGTCCCCGGAGGGCCGGGTCGAGGGCGGCGGCGCCGACTTCGACGTCAACAACTACTCCGTCTACGGCACGGACGTCACCAAGCCCGCGCTCGGCCCGCTGACCTCCTCGAAGATCACCAGCGGCCGGACCTTCAAGTCCTCCGAGACCAACGCCAAGGTCGTCGTCGCCGACAAGTCGTACGCCAAGGAGAAGAAGCTCGTCCTCGGTGACACGGTCACCGTCAAGAGCGTCAAGTACAAGGTCATCGGCATCGCGACGCCGGACAGCGGTGACGCGGCGGCCAACCTCTACATCCCGCTCAAGCAGGCGCAGACGCTCAGCGACTCCAAGAACAAGGTCACCACGATCTACGTCAAGGCGTCCGACTCGCAGCAGATCAGCGCGGTCAAGTCGACCATCCAGAAGAACATCTCGGGTACGACCGTCACGACCTCCGCCGACCTTGCCGACACGGTCTCCGGCTCCCTCTCCACGGCCTCCGACCTCGCCTCCAACGTGGGCAAGTGGCTGTCGATCGCGGTGCTCGTGGCCGCGTTCCTGGTCGCGGGCCTGCTCACCTCCTCGGCCGTCTCCCGCCGCGTACGGGAGTTCGGCACCCTCAAGGCGCTCGGCTGGAAGTCCGGCCGGGTCACCCGGCAGGTCGTCGGCGAGGCCGTCGTCAACGGCCTGGTCGGCGGCGCCCTCGGGATCGCGCTCGGCCTCGGCGGCGCCTACGTCGTCACCGCGATCAGCCCGACGCTCCAGGCCGAGGTCGGCTCCACGGGCGGGGCGTTCGGCGGCCCCGGCGGCGGT
>NZ_JAPWHT010000600.1:0-5182 GCF_027270795.1 Streptomyces sp. ActVer | reverse complement strand
GGCGGGGGTTCGGGGGCGGCGCCCCTGAGTCAGGGACGATGGGGGTCCCCCCGCTCGAGCGAAGCCGAGACTGGGGGAGGGTAGGGGCGGAGGGGGCGAGGAAACCCCTCGGCCAGTTCACCCTCGGTTCTCCCCCATGTGGCCCAACCGCCGTACCCAGGCCCCCCACCGGGGGTATCCCTCCCACGGCACCCCGCTCCCACCCTCACAAAGCAAACCCGGAGACCCCATGCCGCTGCCCCGTCGCGCGTTCCTCACCGCCGTCGCCGGCGCAGCCGGTACCGTCGCTTGTTCTCACGCACCCGCGCACTCGGACGGCACCCTGGCCAAGGAGGCACCCGTGACGGAGGCGGCAGCAGCGACGGCAACGAGGGCGGCCCGGCGGCTCCTCCCCCACCACTGGCGGCAGCTGAGATTCGAGTCGACGGGCACCAGGACCGGAACCGGGACCGGGACAGACACGTTCAGCGTCTCCGGCGACACCGGCCGCATCACCATCACCGGCAACACCGCAGCCACCCAACTGACCGGCCTCCGCTGGTACTTGAAGCACATCGCCCACGCCAACATCAGCTGGGCGGGCGAGCAGCTCGACCTCCCGACGGACCTGCCCGGCCCGGCCGATCCGGTGACCAGGACGGCCAACGTCCCGCACCGATTCGCCCTCAACGACACGAACGACGGCTACACCGGCGCGTACAACGACTGGACGTACTGGGAGCGCGAGCTCGACGTGCTGGCGTTGCACGGCTACAACGAGGTGCTGGTGTACACGGGCGCGGACGCGCTGTACCACCGCGTGTTCCGCGGGTTCGGGTACACGGACGAGGAGCTGCGGCAGTGGATCGCGGGGCCCGCCCATCAGCCGTGGTGGCTGATGCAGAATCTCGCCGCCTTCCCGGATCCCGTGTCGCGGCAGCTCCTGGACGCGCGCGCCGCGCTCGGGCGGCGAATCACCGACCGGGTACGGGAGTTGGGCATGACGCCCGTGTTCCCGGGCTACTTCGGCACGGTCCCGCCGGGCTTCGCCGACCGGAACGAAGGGGCGCGCACCATCCCCCAGGGCACCTGGATGGGACTGCGGCGCCCCGACTGGCTGGACCCGCGCACCAAACACTTCGCGCGCGTCGCGGCAGCCTTCTACCGGGCCCAGGACGAGCTGTTCGGCGGCCCTTCGACGCTCTACAGGATGGACCTGCTGCACGAGGGCGGCGACCCGGGTGACGTTCCGGTCGCCGACGCGGCGCAGGGCGTCGAGAAGGCGCTGCTCGCCGCGCACCCGGACGCGATCTGGGTCATCCTCGGCTGGCAGCGCAACCCGCCGCGGGCCATCGTCGACGCCGTCGACAAGTCCCACATGCTCGTCATCGACGGCCTCTCCGACCGCTTCCCGAAGGTGAAGGACCGGGAGGCCGACTGGGGCGACACCCCGTACGCCTTCGGCTCGATCTGGAACTTCGGCGGCCATACGACCCTGGGCGCCAACACCCCCGACTGGGCAGCCCTGTTCAACAAGTGGCGCACCAAGCCGGGCAGCACCCTGCGCGGTGTCGCCCTGCTGCCCGAGGCGGCCGACAACAACCCCGCCGCCTTCGACCTCTTCTCCGAACTCGCCTGGGAGGGCGGCGAGTTGGACCTCAACGTCTGGTTCAGGGACTGGGCCCTCTCCCGCTACGGTGCCCGCGATCCGCACGCCGAGGCCGCCTGGGACATCCTGCGTCGCACCGCGTACGGCACGACACGCGCCGACTCGTGGAGCGAGGGCGCCGAAGGACTGTTCGGCGCCCGCCCCTCGCTCACGGCGAAGTCGGCCGCCAAGTGGTCGCCCAAGCAACTCCGGTACAGCGCCGATGAGTTCGAGCCCGCGCTCGGCGAACTGCTCCGGGTGCGCGCGAACCTCCGGAACTCCTCCGCGTACCGGCGTGACCTCCTGGACGTGGCCCGCCAGGCCGTCTCCAACCGCAGCCGCGCCCTCCTCCCCCGCATCAGGAAGGCGTACGAGGCCGAGGACGCGCCCTGCTTCGACCGGATGACCGGCGACTGGCTCGCCCTGATGGACGTCCTGGAGACCCTGCTGGCCACCGACTCCCGGCATCTGCTGGGGCGTTGGGTCACGGACGCGCGGGCCTGGGGCGCGGACGCGGCGGAGCGGGACCGGCTGGCGTACGACAATCTGTCGCTGCTGACGGTGTGGGGTACCCGGCAGGGCGCGGACGCCGGACTGCGCGACTACGCCAACCGTGAGTGGGCGGGTCTGGTCGGCGGGCTCTACCGGCTGCGCTGGGCAACGTACTTCACCGAGCTGCGGGCCGCGATGGCGGAGGACCGGGCGCCGGAGGCCGTTGACTGGTTCGCCCTGGAGGAGCGCTGGACGCGCCGGCCGGGGCATCTCGCCACCCGGCCCACCGGTGACACGTACGAAGCCGCCGTCCGCGTACGAGAAGTGCTGGTCACGGCCCGCTAGCCGGTCCGGCGCCGCCGCCCGGCCCCGCAGTACGAGCTCGGCCCCTCCGCAACACACACCTCCTTGACGGGTATACGTCACCCCGAAACTCTGGTAGGAAACTTTCCTAACAGTACGGAGGAACGACTCCCACCCCACTGGAGGTCCCGTGCACACCCCCCACATACGCTCCTCGCGTCGAACGATTCTCGCGCTGATCGGAGCATCCCTGGTGGCAGGTCCCGTCATGGCCACCAAGTCCGCGAGCGCCGCGCCGGCCGGCCTCGACGACCCGGCGAAGAAGGAGATCGCCATGCAACTGGTCTCCAGCGCGGAGAACTCCTCGCTGGACTGGAAGGCGCAGTACCGGTACATCGAGGACATCGGCGACGGCCGCGGCTACACGGCCGGGATCATCGGCTTCTGCTCCGGTACGGGCGACATGCTGGACCTCGTCGAGCTGTACGCGCAGCGCAGGCCGGGCAACGTACTGGCCGGGTACCTGCCGGCCCTGCGTCGCGTCGACGGCACCGACTCCCACGAGGGCCTCGACCCCGGATACCCGGACGCCTGGCGCCGGGCCGCCCAGGACGAGGCGTTCCGGCAGGCCCAGAACGACGAGCGTGACCGCGTCTACTTCAACCCCGCGGTCGGTCGCGGCAAGGCCGACGGCATCGGCACGCTCGGCCAGTTCGCGTACTACGACGCCATCGTGATGCACGGCGACGGCGGCGACAGCACGAGTTTCAGCAGCATCCGCAGGCGGGCGCTCGACCGGGCGAGGCCCCCGGCGCAGGGCGGCGACGAGGTGACGTACCTCAACGCCTTCCTCGACGCCCGGGTGTGGGCGATGAAGCAGGAGGAGGCCCACGAGGACACCAGCCGGGTGGACACCGCCCAGCGCGTCTTCCTCAGGAACCGGAACCTGAACCTGGATCCGCCCCTGGACTGGCAGGTCTACGGGGACAGCTACCACATCGGCTGAACACCCGGCTCGATACCTGACTGAACACCCAAGGGCGCGGCCCGCGTGACGTGCCGCGCCCTGCCCGTCCGTACGGGAGGTCCCGCAGAGGGAAGGTCCCGTACGGACGGGTCAGTGGACCGAGGCCGGCTGCGGATCCATCGGTGCCGTCACCTCGTCGGCCGCACGCCCGCCGCCGAGGTGGTTGAAGACGAGGTTCAGGACGACCGCCGCCACGCACCCCGTCGAGATCCCCGAGTCCAGGATGATCTTCGCGGTCTCCGGGAACGCGTGGTAGAACTCCGGCGCCGTGATCGGGATGATGCCGACGGCCAGCGAGACCGCCACGATCAGGACGTTGTTGTCCTTCTCCAGACCTGCCTTGACGAGGGTCTGGATGCCGCTCGCGGCGACCGAGCCGAACAGCACCACGCCCGCGCCGCCGAGCACGGGACGGGGTACGACGGCGATGAGCGAGGCGGCCATCGGGCACAGGCCCATCAGGACGAGGAAACCGCCGCCCGTGGCGACGACGTACCGGCTGCGGATCCTGGTCATGGCGACCAGCCCGATGTTCTGGGCGAAGGCGCTGCACATGAAGCCGTTGAAGAGCGGGCTGAGGGCGGAGCCGAGGGTGTCGGCGCGCAGGCCCGCCGCGATGGTCCTCTCGTCGGCGGGGCGCTCGACGATCTCGCCCAACGCCAGCATGTCCGCGGTCGATTCGGTCATCGAGACCACCATCACCACGCACATCGAGAGGATCGCGGCGAGCTGGAACTGCGGGGCGCCGAAGTGGAACGGCGTGGGGAAGCCGACGACGGCCGCGTCGGCCACCGGCCCGAAGTCGGTGGCGCCGAAGGGGATGGCGACGAGCGTGCCGACGACCAGGCCGAGCAGCACGGCGATCTGTTTGACGAAGCCGCGGGTGAAGCGGCGCAGGAGCAGGACGACGACGAGGGTCGCGCCCGCCAGGCCCAGGTTGGTGGTGGAACCGTAGTCGTCAGCCGCGGGGTTGGGGCCCTGCGCCCAGCCGAAGGCGACCGGCATCAGGGATATGCCGATGAGCGTGATGACCGTGCCGGTGACGACGGGCGGGAAGAAGCGGACCGCCTTGCTGAAGAACGGGGCGGCGAAGAAGCCGAGTACGCCGGCGACGATGACCGCGCCGAAGATGACCGGCAGCGCGTCGCTCCTGTCGTCGGTGGAGTTGACGACGGCGATCATCGGGGCGACCCCGGCGAAGGTGACGCCGTTGACGAACGGCAGCCGAGCGCCGATCCTCCAGATCCCGAGGGTCTGGAGGAAGGTGGCGAGGCCCGCGGTGAACAGGCAGGCGCCGGTGAGGAAGGTCAGTTCGGTCGGGGTCAGGCCCACGGCCGCGCCGACGATCAGGGGCGGGGCGACGACTCCCGCGTACATGGCGGCCACGTGCTGCAGACCGCTGGTCGCCATCTTCAGTGCGGGGAGTCTCTCGTCAACTGGGTGTTTGTGCGAGCGGGTCGGGTCTGCGTCCGTACTGCTGGACGTGGGCTGGGCGGCCACGGCGGCTCCTCCGGTCGGTTGCACGTCGGCGTCGACGTGGGTTTCAGGGAGGTGGGGCGCGGTCGTGCGGGACCGGGACGATGCCCGTCACGGGGGCGTGGCGGGTAGACCGTTCCGGGGCGCGCGCACGTCCATGCGCGTGCCCCGGAGACGGTCGCCGTGGGCCCCGCTCGGGTCCACGGCCACCGGCAGAGGGCCGTCCCCCTCAGCCGGAGATCTTCAGGTGTCAGAAG
>NZ_JAPWHT010000005.1:0-65683 GCF_027270795.1 Streptomyces sp. ActVer | reverse complement strand
CGGCGAGAGCGGCCCGCCCGGACCGTCGGGCCCCCCCGGCCCGGCCGGACCCTCCGGAGAGCCGGGCGAGCCGGGTCCTGCGGGCGCCGACGGCTCCCAGGGCCATCAGGGCCCGAAGGGGGATCCCGGCCCCAAGGGCGAGAAGGGCGACCCCGGCCCCTCCTGCCCGGACGGCTACAGCCTCCAGGCGCCCGCCGGCGACCCGGACGCGCTGGTCTGCCGCCGAAACGGCGGGGCCGCCCCCGCCCCCGAACCCGCGGGGCTCCTCCCTGTGCCGCCGCCGCTGCTCCGACGGAGGGAACTCGCCTAGCCCGGCCCGCGTCGTCGCCCGCCCGCGGCACCGGGTGTTCCACAGTCTCCGGGCGGGCTCCCGGGACCACGGAAGGGAACCCGCCCGACCGCCGGAACGCGAACCGCCCGACCGCCGAGGGGAGGCGCACACCACCAAGCGGCACCGAGCCCTCGTCCGCCGTGCGCCAACTTCCCCCGGCACGACCCGTGCACGCTTCTTGTGGGGTGCCTGAGAGCCCAAGTAGCGTCTGTGGCGCGCACATTGGACGTGGGATGTCCAGATGTCCAGACGTATCCAGATGTCCAGACGCATGAAGGGCAGGTCGCACCATGCCGTCAAGCATTCGCGCACGTCTCAGATCCACTGCTCGCGCACGCCTCGGCTCCACCCTGACAGCGGTTCTCGTCTCGACCGCACTGCTCGGGCTGCCGGGCACCGCGCACGCCCAACCGGCCGACGGGCGCGCCGAATCCGCGAGGTCCACCGCGTCTTCCGCGTCCACCGCGTCTTCCGCGTCCGCCGCGGCTTCCGCGTCCACCGCCCCCACCGGGTTGGAGCAGCAGGTGCTCTTCAATGCCTCCCAGGATCCCGGTTACGCCTGCTACCGCATCCCGGCCGTCGTGAAGACCACGAAGGGCACGCTGCTCGCGTTCGCCGAGGGCCGGGTGAACGACTGCAGCGACGCAGGCGACATAGACATCGTGCTCAAGCGCTCCACCGACGGCGGCCGCACCTGGGGCCCGCTCCAGGTCGTCAACGAGGGCGCGGGCGACACGCACGGCAACCCCGCCCCGATCGTGGACCGCGAGACCGGCCGCATCGTGCTGGCGGAGACGTACAACACGGGCCGCACGGACGGCCGCAACTGCGATGTGCCGTGCGACCGCACCCCGCACATGCAGCACAGCGACGACGACGGCCGCACCTGGTCCGAGCCGCGCGACCTCAGCGACGAGATCCTGCCCGCCCGCTGGAACTCCTGGTACGCGACCGGTCCCGTCCACGGCATCCAGCTGACCCGGGGCAGGCACGCGGGCCGGCTGGTCTTCGGGGTCAACACCGAGACGTGGAACGGCGAGCGAAGCGAGATGGGGGTCCCCCCGGCCGGAGGCTGGGGGAGGGTCAGCGCCAACCATGCCGCACTCATCGTCAGTGACGACGGCGGCGACAACTGGCGGATCGGGGCGACGGACTCGTGGCCGATCGCGGACGACGGCACGTTCCGGCAGAAGCCGTCCGAGATGACGATGACCGAGGGCGCCGACGGGACGATCCTCGTCAGCGGCCGCGAGCAGGACGGCACCGATCTCGGGCACCGCACCCAGGCGTTCAGCCGGGACGGCGGCGACAGCTTCACCTCGCCCTTCCGTGCGCTCCCGGACCTCTACACGCCCCAGGTGCAGGGCTCCACGCTGCGGTTGGGAAACCGGATCCTGCTCGCCTGCCCCGGCGACCCGGACCGCCGCCGCACGATGATGATCCGCTCCTCTTACGACGGCGGGCGTACCTGGGACAGCGTGGACCGCGGCACGGTGGTCACGACCGACTGGTCCGGCTACTCGGACATGGTGGGCATCGGCGGCAGCACGGTGGGCCTGATGTACGAGGGCGGCGCCGTGGACGCGCGCGACGAGATCCGGTTCGCGCGGTTCACCGAGGACTGGCTGCAACCCCGCCGCGGCCCCGACCCGACCACCGTCGACCGTGCTCCACGCGCGCCTCGCGCGGCGGTCCTCGGCGGGGCCAGGCAGACGGACGGCGTGTTCGGCGGCGCCCTCGAGTTCGACGGCACAGACGACGCCGTACGCCTGCCCTACCGTGACCAACTGCCGCTCGGGACGAAGGACTTCACCGCGTCGCTCTGGTTCCGCTACACCGCGACCACCGGTGAGCAGCCCCTGCTGTGGATGGGCGGGGTCGGCGGCACCCAGCCGCAGGTGTGGCTGCGCGGCGAACCCGCGAGCGGTCGTATCCAGGGGCTGATCACCGTGCGGGACGGCGCGAGCGCCCCGCGGTCCGCGTCCGTGCGCACGACCGGCGCGTACAACGACGGCGAGTGGCACCATCTGGCGCTGCGCCGCGGCGGTGGACAGCTCACGCTGTTCATCGACGGGACCCCGATCGGCACCGCGGACGTGCCGGGTTCCGTGAGCCGCAACGCGCCGTTCGGTGTGCACATCGGGCAGAAGCTGGACAGCCGGGCGCACTTCACCGGCGCGATCGACGACGTCCGGGTCTACGACCGGGCGCTGAGCGACGCCGAGTTGACCGGCGTCCGCACGAGCGACGCGCCTGTGACCCGGGACACCGTGCTGTGGCTGCCCATGGACCGGGTGAGCGGCAGCCACTAACGTCCCGGGCGTGCCCGACGACGCACGAGCACGACAGCGCACGGGGACCGGGCTGGGCCTGCTCCTGGCCCTGGTCCTCGGCGCCGTGCTGCTCACCGCCCTCCCGGAGGACGAGGACCGGGAGGGCGCCTGCCAGGCCCGTACCGTCACGTCCTGGGCCGCGGACCGGGATCTCACGGGCGAGTTCGCGCGGTACGGGGACGACGCCTCGCGGGCCGACGACTGGACCGGCGGCGACGGCACGCACTCGGTGCGGCTGCCGGACGGCCGGGTGCTGTGGCTGTTCTCGGACACGTATCTCGGTCAGGTGTACCGTCCGCCGAACCCGGCGGGCGAGTCCTACGCGTGGCGGGACACGACCGCGCCCCTGGTGCGCAACTCGGCCGTGGTCATGGACGACGGCCGTCTCCAACGCACACTGCCCGCACCGCTGTTCGCGGACGCGGCCCCGGGCCAGTGGCGCTGGCCGGTGGCCGCCCGCGTCGAGCCCCGCTCCCCCGGCTCGTCCGAGCAGGTCGTACGGGTCGTGCTGTGGACCCGTACGACCGGCACGTACCCCTGGATCTACGGCGTGCCGACTGCCACCGAGGTCGCCACGCTCTCGCTGCCCGACCTGCGGCTCGAAGGCATCGTGCGGGTGCTCGACCAGCAGCGGGTCCAGGACCCGGCGAAGCGGGTCCTGTTCGGCACGACCGCGCTGACCGACGACGGGGACTGGACGTACGTCTTCGGCGGCGACGACGCACGAGCGGCCGCCCAGCCGGCGTCGAAGGCGTACGTCGCGCGCGTGCCCCGGGGCCGGCTCGCGGATCCCGGCGCGTGGAGGTACTGGGACGGCAAGCGGTGGACCATCCCCTCGCTCATGAAGCCCGTGCTGGGCGACGGCGGGCGGAAGGGAGTGGGCAGTGCCTTCACGGTCGCCCGCGACGGGGGCACGTATGTGCTGTTCACGATGGCGGCGGGCGCCGAGGGGCTGACGACCATCACCTCGTACTGGGCGTGCTCCCCCACCGGGCCCTGGCACGGGCCCGGCAAGGGCTTCAGCCCGCCTCTGCCGGAGCAGGGGGCGGGCGTGGCCGCGTACAACCCGCAGCTCCATCCGACGGTGAGCCGGGGCAAACTCGTGCTCAGCTACGACGTCAACTGGCTGGACGCGAACGGCGGGGTCTCGGCGCAGGCCAACCTCAGCCGGAACGTGTCCCTGTACCGACCGCGATTCGTGACTCTGCGGCTGGGGCCGGGGTGACGGGCCGCTCCGCCTCGGGGTCTCGGGAGCGGCGTTTGGCGATGACCGCGCAGACCATGAGCTGCATCTGGTGGAAGAGCATGAGCGGCAGGACGGCCAGCGAGGCGTGGGCGCCGAACAGCACGCTCGCCATGGGCAGTCCGGACGCCAGGGACTTCTTCGACCCGGCGAACTGGATGGCGACGCGGTCCTCGCGGTTGAAGCCGAGCGCCTTCGAGCCGTACCAGGTGAGCGCCAGCATCACGGCGAGCAGCACGGCCTCGACCGCGAGCAGACCGCCCAGGCGCAGCGGGCTGACCTGGTGCCAGATGCCCTGCACCATGCCCTCGCTGAACGCGGTGTAGACGACGAGCAGGATCGAGCCGCGGTCGACGTACCCGAGGACCTTCTTGTGTCGCGTGATGAAGCCGCCGATCCAGCGCCGCAGCAACTGCCCGGCCAGGAACGGCACCAGCAACTGCAGCACGATCTTGAGCAGCGAGTCCGCCGAGAACCCGCCCCCGCTGCTGCCGAGAAGCACCGCCGCGAGCAGCGGGGTGACCACGATGCCCACGAGGGAGGAGAAGGAACCCGCGCAGATCGCAGCCGGAACGTTTCCGCGCGCCATCGAGGTGAAGGCGATCGAGGACTGGACCGTCGACGGGACCAGGGTGAGGAAGAGCAGACCGGTGTAGAGCGAGTGGTTCAGGAGCACCGGTTCGAGGCCGCGGGCCGCCAGTCCGAGCAGCGGGAACAACACGAACGTGCAGGCCAGGACCGTGATGTGGAGCCGCCAGTGCCGTACGCCATCCATCGCCTCACGAGTGGACAGGCGGGCCCCGTAGAGGAAGAAGAGGAAGGCGATCGCCGCGGTGGAGGCGCCGGACGCGACCTCGGCTCCGGTCCCCCGGGCGGGCAGAAGGGCGGCGAGCCCCACCGTCCCGAGCAGCAGCAGGATGTACGGGTCGATCGGCAGCCAGGACGGCCACTTCAGGCGTTTCACGGTGCTCCGTTGCTCAGTCGGTTCAGTGCGGCGGTTCAGTGCTGGTTCGTGCCCTCTCCATCGTCCTCCTCGGACCCTTGATCGGGAATCCGTCATACCACTCTGACTGTCATCACGAATCGCGATAGCCTGAGAGGTGTGTACGACCCTTCACAGCTGCGTACGTTCCTGGCGGTGGCCCAGACGCTGAGCTTCACGCAGGCGGCCCGGCGGCTCGGGCTGCGCCAGTCCACGGTCAGCCAGCATGTGCGCCGCCTGGAGGACACCGCCGGGCGGCAGCTGTTCTCGCGGGACACCCACTCCGTGGAGCTGACGGAGGACGGCGAGGCGATGCTCGGCTTCGCACGCCGCATCCTGGAGGCGCACGAGCAGGCGGCGGCGTTCTTCACGGGAACACGGCTGCGCGGCCGTCTGCGCTTCGGCGCCTCCGAGGACTTCGTCCTCACCCGCCTCACCGAGATCCTGGAGGGCTTCCGTCACGACCACCCGGAGGTCGACCTGGAGCTGACGGTCGAGCTCTCGGGCACCCTGCACGAACAACTGGCCGACGGGAAGCTCGACCTGGTGCTGGCCAAGCGCCGCCCCGAGGACCCGCGCGGCGAACTGGTCTGGCACGACCGCCTGATCTGGATCGGCGCGGAGCGGCTCCGCCTGGACCCCGAGCGTCCGGTCCCGCTGATCGTGTACCCGCCGCCGGGCATCACCCGCGCCCTAGCCCTGGAGGCGCTGGAACGCCAGGGCCGCGCCTGGCGCATCGCCTGCACCAGCGGCAGCCTCAACGGTCTCATCGCGGCCGCCCGGGCGGGCCTCGGCGTCATGGCCCACTCCCGCGGCCTCGTCCCACCGGGCCTCGTCCGCATCCCCGACCGCGCCGGTCTCCCCGAACTGGGCGAGGTCGACTTCGTCCTCGTACACGCCAAACGCCACACGCCGGCGAAGAGCGCGGCGGACGCGTTGGCGACATCGATCCTGGCGGGCGGAAGCAGGCTGTACCGAGGCGCCCCGTAAGGGGCGCGGGGCTGTCACATCATGCGGCTCCGCCGCGTGGGCGCGCCCGGCCACAACGCACCCGCAGACATAAAACGCACCCCGCGGAGCGCTACCGCGTCCGCTGCTGATAAGTCAGCTGCTTGACCCGCCGCAGGAACGGCGACGTCTCCACATGCTGCACCCCCTCAAGCCGCCCGAGCTTCCCACTCACATACGCATAGAGCGCGGCGGTGTCCCGCGCCACCACCGTGGCGACCAGATTGGACGGGCCCGCAGTCGCCGCCGCATGGGCGATCTCCTCGTGCTCGGCCAGCGCGCTCCCCACCGCGTCCATCTCCCCCGGCGCCGCCGTGATCCACAGGATGGCCCCGACGGAGAACCCGACCAGCGCGGTGTCGTACTCGATGTCGACGAACAGCGCACCGGAGCCGAGCAGTTGGCCGAGCCGCCGCTTGACGGCGGACTCCGACCGCCCGGTGGCCCGCTGCAACTCCGGGTACGTGGCACGGCCGTCCCGTTCGAGGGCGGCGACCAGCGGCTCGTCCTCGGCGGCGATCCGTGCGGGCCCGGCATCGGGAACCGGCGCCGGACGCAACGCGGCGACCTGCTCACCGGTGAGCGGCCCGTGCTTGACCAGCCAGCCCACCGGGCCGCCGAAGAACGTGTGCAGCAGCTGGAAGGCCCGGATCTCCACGATGTGCGGCGTCCGCGGAAGCTTGCCGAGCAGCAGGTCGTCCTGGTCGCCCGCGGTACGCGGCCGGGTCATGCAGACGACCTCCGTGCCGCCCGAGGTGAGGCCGATCCAGGCCGTGTCGGGGCGGCGCGCCAGGGCGTTCGCGATGGTCTCGGCGCCGTCCGGCGCGCAGCGCAGCCGGAGGATCCAGTCCTCCCGGCCGAGCTTCCTGTTGTTGCGTACGGCGACGACCCGCAGCCCGCCCTCGGAGAGCAGCCTGCGGTAGCGGCGGGCCACGGTCTGGTCCGAGACGCCGAGGACGGCGGCGATGCGGCTGAAGGGGGCGCGTCCGTCGATCTCCAGCGCGTGGAGGAGTTCCACGTCGAGCGTGTCGAAGGTGGGGGATTCCATCGGTGGACCGCATTTCCGTGTCGGTATCTGCCGTCATTTCGTCGCCGATCACCTGGATCGTCCGGCGGCGTCCCATCGTACGAGGGAGGCACGGCGCGTACGAGGAATGCGGGGCGCGGCTCGCCCGGCGCGTGCCGTGGGACGACGAGGAGTTGTTGAGGATGCGTACATGGGGACCGCTGACGGCGGTCTCGCGGGCGGCGGCGCGGAGGCCCTGCGGGGCACTTTCTCGTCCCACACCCTCCACGCGGCCTTCGCCTCGGGCCTGAACACGGCAA
Organism: Streptomyces sp. ActVer; assembly: GCF_027270795.1. Lineage (NCBI taxonomy): Bacteria > Bacillati > Actinomycetota > Actinomycetes > Kitasatosporales > Streptomycetaceae > Streptomyces > Streptomyces sp. ActVer. The sequence goes on along the minus strand of NZ_JAPWHT010000005.1, from coordinate 58,460 downwards.
CTGTGGTGGCGGGTGTGACGGGAACGCTCGCCGGTGCGCTGATCCTGGTGCTGGTGCGCGCACCTCGCCCACGCCGGCCCTCGCCGCTCGACAGCCCGATCCGGGAGGAGAGGGTCCCGGCACCGCGCCCCTGACCTGGCCCGACGCTCCTGGGGCAGCCCCGAAGGGGCGCCCTCAGGGGCGCGGGGAACTGCGCGCTCAGCCCGGACGAACCCGCACGTCACCCACGACAGGCACCCCAAACGCCCGCCCCGCCCAGCCGGCTCAGCCAACCGGTAAGCGGGTCGTACAGATTCCGTGGAGATTACGGGTCCGAAACTTACGGAAGAGTAAGGATTCTGTCCCGGCCAGCACCCTTGTGGCCGTATTTCAACGGTTGACCAGTGCGTACCCCCGCCCTCACACGGATTCGGCGCCCCTCCCGCCGTGGAGCGTGGTGGGGTAGCTTTCACGGCGCTGTGGAGCACCACAAGGAGCGGGGATTGCGCGAGTTCACCAACCCTCCCCTGGCGTCGGCACCGCCGGTGGGCGGCCTGGCCGATGCCGTGTTCGAACATGCCCAGGAGGATCCGCTCTACATCGCGCTCGGCCGCAAGGACGACGAGGGCCAGTGGCGCGATGTGACGTCCGCCGAGTTCCGGGACGAGGTCCTGGCGCTGGCCAAGGGTTTGCTGGCGCACGGCATCCGGTTCGGCGACCGGGTCGCGATCATGTCCCGTACGCGCTACGAGTGGACCCTCTTCGACTTCGCGCTGTGGTCGATCGGCGCGCAGGTCGTGCCCATCTACCCCACCTCGTCGGCCGAGCAGGTCTTCTGGATGCTGCACGACGCGCAGGTGTCGGCCGCGATGGTGGAGCACGAGGACCACGCGATGACCATCGCCACGGTCATCGACCGGCTGCCGACACTGCACAAGCTGTGGCAGCTGGACACCGGCGCGGTGCAGGAGTTGTACGAGGCCGGCGGGCACATCGACGACGAGGTGGTCCACCGGCACCGGCGGGCGGTCACGCCCGAGTCGACGGCGACGATCATCTACACGTCCGGAACGACGGGCCGCCCCAAGGGCTGTGTCCTCTCCCACGCGAACTTCATGTCCGAGTCGGACACGGTCACCGAGCGCTGGGAACCGCTGTTCCACTCCAAGCGCGGCGACCAGGCGGCAACTCTGCTGTTCCTGCCGCTCGCGCACGTCTTCGGGCGGATGGTGCAGGTCGCGGCGATCCGAGGGCGGGTCAAATTCGGCCATCAGCCACAGCTCAACGCGGCGGCCCTGCTGCCTGATCTGGCCGCTTTCCAGCCGACGTTCTTCCTCGCGGTGCCCTACATCTTCGAGAAGGTCTTCAACGCGGCACGCAGGAAGGCGGAGCGGGAGGGCAGGGCGGGCCCGTTCGAGAAGGCCGTCGAGGTCGCCGTGCGCTACGCGGACGCGGCGGAGGCGAAGGCGTGGGGCATCGGCCCTGGGCCCTCTGCGTCGCTCCGGGTACAGCACCAGCTGTTCGACAAGCTCGTCTACTCCAAGATCCGTGCCGCGATGGGCGGTCGCATCAAGCACGCGATGTCCGGCGGCTCGGCGATGGACCGGCGGCTCGGGCTGTTCTTCGCGGGCGCCGGCGTGCAGATCTACGAGGGGTACGGGCTCACCGAGTCCACGGCGGCCGCGACCGCCAACCCGCCCGAGCGCACCCGGTACGGCACCGTCGGGCAGCCCATCCCGGGCACGACCGTGCACATCGCGGACGACGGCGAGATCTGGCTGAGCGGCGCCAACATCTTCCAGGGCTACCTCAACGACCCGAAGGCCACCGACGCGGCGCTGCACGACGGGTGGCTCGCCACCGGTGACCTCGGCGCACTCGACGAGGACGGCTACCTCACCATCACCGGGCGCAAGAAGGAGATCCTGGTGACCTCCGGCGGCAAGAGCGTCTCGCCGGGGATCCTGGAGGAGCGGGTGCGCGACCATCCACTGGTCGCGCAGTGCATCGTCGTCGGCAACGACCGGCCGTACATCGCCGCGCTCGTCACCCTCGACGGGGAGGCCGTCGAACACTGGCTGCAGATGCGGGACAAGCCCCAGCTGTCTCCGTCGGAGCTGGTGCGGGACCCCGACCTGGAGACCGAGGTGCGCCGCGCCGTGGTCGCCGCGAACACCCTCGTCTCCCAGGCCGAGTCGATCCGCACGTTCCGGATACTGGCCCACCAGTTCACCGAGGAACACGGGTTGCTCACGCCCTCCCTGAAACTGAAGCGCAAGGCGATCGAGAACGCGTACGGGGCAGAGGTCGAGGCCCTCTATCGGGCCTGACGGCCGATGCGCGCCGGGCGACCGCGTCGTGTGCGAGCTGCGGGTCGGGGGTGGCTGGTCGCGCAGTTCCCCGCGCCCCTGAAGGGGCACGTCTCACCTCACCCTTTCCTGATGGATCGTCAGGTATCGATGCGTCAGATATTGACGGGTCGTCAGATCGCACGGATCATTTCGGTCACCCGACGGAGGGGGACCCGACCGTGTCGCGACCGACCCGTACCATCGCCGCCGCGGTGGCCGTAACCGCACTTCTGCTGGCGAGCGCCTGCAACTCCGCGTCCACCACAGGGAGTTCGGAGGCCGAGGACTCCGTACGCGGAGTCTCCGACACCTCCGTCAAGGTGGGCGGCATCGTCTCGATGACCACCGCCAGCGGGTACTCGAAGAAGGACACCGACCTCGGGGCCAGGGCCCGCTTCGACCGCGCGAACGCCGAAGGCGGTGTGAACGGGCGGAAGATCGACTACCTGGGCGCCGAGGACGACGGCCAGGATCCGGCCAAGAACCTCACGGCGGCCCGCAAACTCGTCCAGCAGGACAAGGTGTTCGCGATCGCGCCGATGAGTTCGACGACGTTCTCCGGCGCGGACTTCCTGCAGAAGCAGAAGGTCCCCACCTTCGGCTGGGGCACGCTGCCGTCGTTCTGCGGGCCCACGTACATCTACGGCTTCGGCGGCTGCATGGTGCCGATGCCCGGCGGCACCATCTCGCAGACCTGGCCCGAGGGCCTGAAGAAGGTGCTGGGCGGCTCGGCCGGCAAGAGCGTGGCGATCCTCGCCAACGACAGTGACGCCGGGACGTTCGCCATCCGCACGTACAAGCAGAGCTTCGCGTCGGCCGGATTCAAGGTGACCTTCGCGAAGCCGTCGGTGCCCGCGACCTCCGTGCCGAACGACTGGTCGGCGTACACGAAGGAGATCCTGCGGAGCAACGGCGGCAAGGCGCCGGACGCGGTCGTCTCCGTGATGCAGACCCCGTACAACATCGGCCTGTTCACGGCGATCAAGCGCACGGGGTACTCCGGGCTGCTCACCGATCCGACCGACTACGACCCCGGGCTGCTCGGGAAGAGCGCGACGAGGAAGGCGCTCGACGGGGTCCATGTCCTGCTGTCGTTCCAGCCGTTCGAGCAGGACAGCGTGGCGATGACGCAGTTCAAGGAGGACATCAGGAAGGCGGCCGGCAAGGACGTGCCCCTGAACATGCACATGATGACGGGCTATATGTCGGCCGATCTCTTCCTCGCCATCGCCGAGAAGGCGGGCAAGGACCTGACGGTGGCGTCCTTCCAGAAGGCGGCGGACGGGTTCTCGGACACCGGCACGATGGTCGGCGACCGGGCGGAGCCCAAGGGGCAGAAGGAGTCGTTCGGCTGCGGGGCGCTCGTCCAGCTCAAGGACGGGAAGTACGCCGTCTCGTCGCCCTTCGAGTGCTATCCGCCGATCCCCTTCAAGTAGGCAAGTGGGCGCGGCCGAAGGCGACTTGACGACCTGGAGTTTTGGGGATTTGGGGACTCGGCATGGCTGACCTTCTCGGATTCGTACTGAGCGGACTGGTGTCGGGTGCGCTGTACGCGCTGCTCGCCACCGGTCTGGTGCTCTCCTACTCGGCCTCGGGCCTCTTCAACTTCGCCCACGGCGCGACCGCCTACTTGTGCGCGCTCGCCTTCTACGAGCTGCACTCGGGCTTCGGATGGCCCGCCGTCCCGACGGCCGTGCTGCTGGTCTGTGTGGCGGCACCCGCGCTGGGCTGGGGGCTCGACCGGCTGATGTTCCGCAAGCTGGCGCGGGTCGGTGAGACGGCCCAGATCGTCGCCACCATCGGGCTGTTGGTGGCGCTGCCCGCGCTCGGGCTGTGGATCGTCGAGCTGCTGGAGGACGCGGGCGCGTCGGTGAAACCGGCCGAGAACCAGTTCGGACTGCCCGGTGTCGGGCCGAGTCCCGCGAAATCCTGGCAGCTGACGGACGGCGTGGGGATCGACTCGGACCAGCTGATCACCTGGGTCGCGACGGCCGTGGTGGCCGTCGGACTCTGGATCCTGATGCGGCACACCCCGCTGGGGCTGAAGCTCCGGGCGGCCGTCGACGACCGTTCGCTGGTGGAGCTGCGCGGGCTGAGCGCGGACCGGCTGTCGTCGATCGCCTGGATGCTGTCGTCGGGGCTCGCGGGCCTGGCGGGTGTCCTGGCCACCCCTCTTCTCGGCCTGTCGGCCCACGACTTCACGCTCTTCCTCTTCGTCTCGGCGACGGCGGCGGTGCTCGGCCGCTTCGTCTCCGTCCCGTTGGCGTTCGCGGGCGGGCTGGGGCTGGGGGTGCTGCAGAACCTGGTCGCCGGGTACGCGAATTTCGCCGAGCGGATCACCGGATTCCGTACCGCAGTGCCGTTCCTGATCCTCTTCGCCGGGCTGCTGCTGATGACACGGCGCAGCCGTACGGCGGGGACGGCGGCCGTGGACGCGCCGCCGGTCGACTATCTGGCGGGCCGTTCCCGGCTTCGGCGGTGGGGACCGTGGGCAGCGGCCGCCGTGCTGCTCGCGGCGGCCTTCTACACGGTGACGACTCCCTTCTGGAGCGGCATCCTCGCCCAAGGGCTCGCCCTGTCCCTGGTGTTCGTCTCCTTCACCGTGGTGACGGGACTCGGCGCGATGGTGTCGCTGGCCCAGGCGACCTTCGTGACCGGGGCGGCGCTGGTGGCGGGGCTGCTGATGAGTCATGGCTGGCCGTTCGTGGCCGCGGCCGCCGTGGGGACGTGCGCGGCTGCCGTACTCGGTGCCCTGGTGGCGCTTCCGGCGCTGCGGCTCGGCGGCCGCTCGCTCGCCCTCGCGACCCTCGCGCTCGCCTTCCTGGCGGACCAGGTCCTTTTCCAGATCGGCTGGTTGAGGAACGGCGACACGGGGTGGTCGATCCCCCGGCCGGTCTTCGGTCCGGTGGATCTCAACGACGACCGGGCGTTCGGCGTCGCACTGCTCGTGCTGGTCACCGCCGCCGTCGCCGCGCTCAGCGCGCTGCGCGGCTCGCCGTCCGGGCGGGCCATGCTCGCGGTGCGCTCGGCACCCGCGGCCGCGATGGCCTCCGGCGTGTCTGTCGTCCGTACCAAGCTGGTGCTGTTCACCCTGTCGGCCGGGCTCGCGGGCTTCGGCGGCGTGATGTACGCGTCCTACAACACCCGTGTCACCGCTACCGACTTCACCGCGATGACGGGGCTGATCTGGCTCGCGGTGGTCGTCGCGGCGGGTCTGCGTCGCCCGCAGTTCGCCGTCGTCGCCGGGCTCGTCTACGCCCTCGTACCGCACCTCGTCTCCGACTACGTCACCGAGTCCGTCCACCTCCCCGTGATCCTCTTCGGCCTGGCGGGCCTGGCACTGGCGAACGACCCGGACGGGTACTGCGCGGCGGTGTCCGTGCGGGTGCATCGGAGGCGGTTGGTGCGTGGGGGGCCGGCTGGGGCCGGGGCGGGGTCAAAGGCAGATGCGATGGCCGGGGCTGGGGCGGAGTCGCGGTCGGCGAGTGGTGTGACGGGCGCCGAGCCTGCATCGGGAACTGGCGTGGCGGGAGGTCCGGTCGAGGCGCGGAGCGGCGACGGGGCGGGGGTTTCCGGGGCGCCGAGTGGGAGCCCGGCCGACGCCTCCGAGGCGTCCCGCGGGAATCTGGCCGACGCGTCCCAAGCCCCGAGCGAGGGTCCGGTCGGCGTCGCCCAAGCCGGTGCCTCGCCGACCGCATCCTCCTCCCCCGCCGAACCGCCCGCCCTCGAACTCCGCGCCGTCCGTGCCGGATACGACGGCGCGCCCGTCCTGCACGGGGTGGACCTCGCCGTACACCCCGGCGAGATCGTCGCGCTCCTCGGCCCGAACGGGGCGGGGAAATCGACGACCTGCCGTGTCGCGGCGGGCCTGTTCGGTCCGCTCGGCGGCCAGGTGTACGTGGCCGGGCGCGACGCCACCCGCGAGGGAGCCGTACGCCGGTCGCGCGCCGGGGTGGTCCTGGCACCGGAGGGGCGGGGCATCTTCCCGGCGCTCACCATCGAGGAGAACCTCGCCCTGTACCTGAGGGAGAAGGACCAGCGCGAAGCCGTGTACGAGCGGTTCCCCGGCCTCGCCGGACGACGTGGCGTGCCCGCAGGATCCCTCTCCGGAGGCGAACAGCAGATGCTCGCCCTCGCCCCGCTCCTCCAACGCCCCCCGAAGGTCCTGATCGCGGACGAACCGTCCCTCGGCCTCGCCCCGCGCATCGTCGAGGAGGTGTTCCGCCTCCTCACCGAACTCCGCGACACAGGAACGGCGTTGCTCCTGGTCGAGGAGAAGGCGACCGAGGCGCTGGGAGTCGCGGACACGGTCGCGTACCTCGCGCAGGGGCGGGTGACGTGGTGCGGTCCTCGGGCATCCGTGGAGACGGCCCGGCTGACGGAGGCGTATCTGGGCCTGGCGGCCACGCCCGAACCCGATACCGGTCCCGACCCCACCCCCGATACCGATCCAGGCCCCACGTCCCCCATGAACCCGACCATCCCGTCCCAGACCCGGGGAGGGGTCCGGCCATGAGCAGCACCCCCGCGCTCTCCGTACCGTCCGAACCCACCACACCCCCCGCCCTCCAGGCCACCGGCATCGGCGTCCGCTTCGGCGGCATCCGGGCGCTCGCCGATGTGAGCCTCACTCTCCGTCCCGGGGAGATCTGCGGGCTCATCGGCCCCAACGGTGCCGGAAAGACGACCCTCTTCGACGTGCTCTCCGGCATCCGGCGCCCCGACGAGGGCCGCGTCCACCTCGACGGAACGGACGTCACCCGCCGCTCCCCCGTGTGGCGCGCCCGCCACGGAATGCGCCGTACCTTCCAGCGCCAGCAGCTGTTCGGCCAGCTCACCGTGGCCGCCAACCTGGTGGTGGCCCAGGAGTGGCGCGGCGGCGGAGGCGGACTCGCGGCCGATCTGCTGGCGTCCCCGACACGACGTACGTACGAGCGGGACCGCCGGGCCCGGGCGGCCGCCGTCCTGCGCACCTGCGGGCTCGACGGCCTCGGGGAGAGCTACGCCGGCGCCCTGCCGGTGGGCCGGGCCCGCATGGTCGAACTGGCGCGGGCGGTCGCGGACCCGCCCAGGGTGCTGCTGCTGGACGAGCCCGCGTCCGGGATGACGGCCGACGAACGTCGTCATCTGTCGTCCGTCATCCGCCGGCTCTCCGAGGAGGAGGGCTGTGCCGTCCTCCTCGTCGAGCACAACGTCGCCTTCGTCATGGAACTGTCCGCCCGCATCGTCGTACTCGACCTGGGCCGCCTCCTCGCCGAGGGCACCCCCGCGGAGGTCCACGCCGACCGGCGGGTGCGGGACGCGTACCTGGGCACGACCGCGGACTGACGACTCACACCAACTGGTACCCCCGCATGTTCGAGAGGAGCAGATAGCAGTCCTGGAGGGACCCTGACGTGTCGCCGAGGGAGCGGTAGATGCCCCACTTGGGGCGCACGCGGTCGGCCAGAAACGTGTCCACGCCCGTGCGCGACGCGTCTACGACCGTCGTCGAGCCGTTCTTCAGGATCCAGCGGACCGAACCGGCCGGGCCGTTGCCGACCTTGATCTGGAAGTCGACGTCGATCCATTTGTTGTGCAGCGGTTCGAGGTTCGTACGCCCGACGAGGATGTCGCTTTCGAAGAGCTTGAGCTCGATGGTCTGCACGCCGTTCACCCGCCGGAGCGACTGCACGACGATCGGCGAGCTGCCGGTGCCGGGCTGCTTCATCTGCATGATGTGGGTGAAGGTGGTGGTCGCCTTCAGGGAGCTGGGGATGTACATCGAGTACGTCACCCGCCAGGTCTGGCCCTCGGTCCACTTGAGGTAGTTGCTGCCGGAGCCGTTGCGCAGGCCGGTGACCTCGTGCCGTTGGCGGTCCGTCGACGTGTCGCGGTCGACGGTGTGCATGTTGAAGCGCCAGTTGTCGCCCGTGGCGTAGATGTGCGGGGAGGCCGCGGGGTGCGAGTCCGCGCGGTCGTCCTCCAGGGTCTCGAAAGCGCCGAGCCCGTCGGTGCGCGCCGACGGGGACCACTTCAGCTGCCAGGACGCGGCGGGTGCCGCGAGAGCGGGTGAACCGACGGCCGCGGCGGCCACGCCGCCCAGTGCCGCGCCGAACAGGTTCCTACGTGTGGGGGTCATGGGTCCCTCATCCTCGTCGTCGGGTTCATATACGTGCACCCCGTTCACCAACATGCAAAGAGTCCTCGGCATGACAGGACGCGGTCAATGGTTCGGACCTGTGAACCCGGGTAGGTTTCCGGCCAATCTCCCATTCGCTCGGCGCAGGCACGGGACCGAAAAGACCGAAAAACAGCACAGGAATGCGCGACGGCCCGTGATCGTTGACGATGGGAGTACCACCCGACGACTGAAGGATCGAGAGCTCGTGAGCAAGGTCCCCCCGATCATCCTGAACAACGGCGTCGAGATGCCCCAGCTGGGCTTCGGGGTCTGGCAGGTGCCGGACGACGAGGCGGAGCGGGCCGTCGCCACCGCGCTGGAGGCCGGGTACCGCAGCATCGACACCGCGGCGATCTACGGCAACGAAAAGGGCACCGGCAGGGGTCTCGCCGCCTCCGGCGTCGCCCGCAAGGATCTCTTCGTCACCACCAAGCTCTGGAACGCCGACCAGGGATACGACTCGACACTGCGCGCCTTCGACGCGTCCTTGGAGAAGCTCGGCCTCGACTACGTCGACCTGTACCTCATCCACTGGCCGATGCCGGCCAAGGAGAAGTACATCGACACGTACAAGGCCTTCGAGAAGCTCTACGCGGACGGCCGCGCCAAGTCGATCGGTGTCTCCAACTTCCTTCCGGAGTACCTGGAGAAGCTGATCGACGCGACGTCCGTCATTCCGGCCGTCAACCAGATCGAGCTGCACCCGCACCTCCAGCAACACGCGTCCCGCGAGTACCACGCGCAGCAGGGCATCGCCACCGAGGCCTGGTCCCCGCTCGGTTCGGGCAAGGGCCTGCTGGAGGTCCCGGCGATCGTGGCCATCGCCCAGAAGCACAACCGCACGCCGGCCCAGATCGTCCTGCGCTGGCACGTCCAGCTCGGGAACGTGGTGATCCCCAAGTCCGTGACCCCGTCCCGGATCAAGGAGAACATCGACGTCTTCGACTTCTCCCTCGACACCGAGGACATCGCCGCGATCAGCGCGCTCAACGAGGACCGCCGGGTCGGCTCGAACCCGGCGAACGTCAACGACTGACCGTACGGTCGCACGAAACGGTCGCACGACCCGCGGCACCGGAAGCCGTCGCCCGACTCGCTCGGGCGGCGGCTTCGTCATGTGTTCGGTGTGTTCGGGGCCGACACGGTGTCGTGGATGCGGCGGGCGGGTGAGACAAGGCGCGGCATCCTCGCCGATGCGAGGGGGATCGGTCAGGCTCGCCCGAGTACCCGTTCAGCGAGCACACATATGTCCCCGTCGATGTCCCCCTACACGTCGGATGCACGTCGCCCCGCCGCGTGACGTCCCCAAGGCCCAGAAGGGTCCTCCCACAGTGCGCACTCGAACACTGACCCTCGCCGCCGCAGCCGCCGGCACCGCGCTGATCGCCGCCGCGACCCTCCCGGCAGGCGCCGCCCCCGTACAGGCTCCGGAGGGTAGGGTCACCGCCGCCGGCCTCCTCGCCGAGATGACCTCCTGCTCGCAGATCTCGAACGGCAAGTACAGTCTCGACGTGGGCGCGCCGGCCACCGTCCCCGTGTGCGGCATGAACGGCGCGGTCTTCTGGAAGGCCGACATGGACATCGACTGCGACGGCCAGGTCACCACCGAGTGCAACAAGCGCACCGATCCGTGGTTCCAGGACCAGACGGCCTTCCACCAGTCCAACGGCAGACCGCTGAACTCCGAGGAACTCCCGTACGTCGTGGTGCCCGGCCCCAGCGGCATCTGGAACTACACGAGCTCCGGCATCAGGGGCGGCAGCGTGGCTGCGGTGATCCACGGCGACAAGGTCCAGTACGCGGTCGTCGGTGACACCGGCCCCACGAAGATCATCGGCGAAGCCTCGTACGCCACGGCTCGCGCCCTCGGCATCAATCCCGACCCGGCGACCGGCGGCGCGGCCTCCGGAGTGACGTACATCGTCTTCACCGACTCCCGGGTCTCCCCCATCGAGGACCAGGAGGCAACGGCGGCTCTCGGCGAGGCGCTGGCGGAGCAGTTCCTGAAGAACACCCAGGAATCAAACAACTGAGAACCGACGAACCGGCGGACTGACGAATCGCCAAGCGTACGAACCGGCGAGCTGACGGAGGCCGGTCCGGCCCGCGGATCCTGCCGCGGGCCGGACCGGCCTCTCATGTCCCCCGACTCGGACCGGCTCAGCGCGGCTGCTCAGACCGGCTGGCCGATCGGCCGTACGACGACGGTGTTCACGTCCACCCCGGTCGGCTGCCGGATCGCCCAGACGACCGACTCCGCGAGCTGGTCCGAGGTGAGCAGATGCCCGGGCGGCAGGCTGCCGTAGTTGTCCCAGAACGGTGTCTCCACCCGGCCGGGCGAGATCAGGGTCACGCCCACGCCGTACTCGGTGACCTGCCGCCGGGTGTTCTCGGCGAGGCCGGTCACGGCCCACTTCGTCGCTCCGTAGATGTTGCCGGGCCCGTGGATGTGGCCCGCGACGCTGCCGACGAGCACGATCCGCCCCCGCGTCTCCTTCAACTGGTCGATCGACGCCCGGATGAGCAGCGCGGGACCGAGCACATTGGTCAGCACCATGCCCCGCCACTCGGCCGGATCGCCCTCGGCGACGGTGTCGTGCGTGGCGTACCCGGCGTTGGCGACGACGGTGTCGAGCCGTCCGAACTGCTTCACCGTCGCCTCGACGGCAGCCTGGACGTGGTCGTAGTCCGCCGCCGTCACCCCTGATCGTCAACAGCCCCTCGGGGTCGCCGAGTTGTTCGGCGAACCCGCGCAGCCGCTCCTCCCCGCGCCCCGTCACCGTCACCCGGTGCCCGGCGTCGAGCAGTTGCCGCGCCACCGCCGCGCCGATCCCGCTGCCGCCGCCCGTGATCAGCGCCACTGGTGAGTCAGTCATGAGTTCCCCCAAGCCGTGTCCGTGTCGTGTCCGTCACGAAGTGCCCGGAGTCCATCACTTGGAGAGCACTCGATGTCAACTAGGCCTTCACCCCGACATACACGGTCATCGCGGCAAGCACGAACACATCGGGCCGGTGATACACGCTCGCCTTGTCGTCCGCGTCGAGAAGCCGGTCGAGCAGAGCGAGATCATCGGGCTCAAGGCCCTCCGCGAGCCCGGTCCTGCGGTGGCCGAGGCCGGTCGCGACGAAGGCGCGCCCCTCCTCCGACAGAGGCGCGGGCAGATCGAGCAGGAACGTACGGGTCGCCGCATGCCGCAGGCCGACGGCCGTCAGCAGGCCGGCCCAGTCCTCGGTCTCCTCGGCGGCCCCCGGCAGCTCACGCCGCATCCGCGTGAACCACTCCTGCTCGACCGCGTCCAGCCGGGACTGCAGACCGGGCCGGCCGATGCCGATGTCGCGCGGAAGGTAGCGCGAGGGCAGGCCGCCCTCCAGCAGGGCGAGGACCCCGCCGGGCGCGAGCCGCTCGGCGAATCCGGCGAGGGTGGCCCGCTGGTCGCCGACGTGGTGCAGGGACCGGCTGGCCCAGAGAAGATCGGCCGGGTACTCCAAGTCGCCGAGCCCGTCGCCGAGTTCGGCCTCCAGTGTGCTGAAGCGGTCGGCGATCCCGAGGCGGGCGGCACGGGCGCGGGCCGCATCCAGGAGGGGCCCGGCACCGTCCACGGCGACGACCCGTGCCTTGGGGAACGTGTCGGCGAGCAGACAGGAGATGACACCGGGACCGCTGCCCGCGTCCACGATCATCTCGGGGTCCGGCTGCCGCTCCCGCAGCCAGCCGGCCGCCTCCGCGTAGAGCGGCGTGAACAGCTCGGCCTCCTGCTCCAGCATCGGAAGCATCTCGGCGAAGTCGATGTGGGTGTGCGTGTGAGCGTGACCGTGGCCGTGTTCGTGACCGTGTTCATCGTGCTGTCCGTGCTGTCCGTGGTCGTGTGCCATGGTTCCAAGCCTCTCGTCCGGGATACGGACAGCGTGCTACCACCTCCCCAGAACAGCTACTCGCCTTGCGGAAACAGCAAAGAGTCCCCCGCGCCCCAAAAGGGGGCGCGGGGAACTGCGCGACCAGCCGAACTCAGCCCGCAGGCGAACAACCAGCCGAGCCGACCAGCCGCACCGAGCGGAGCGTCACAGTGCCGGATACGCGTTCTTCATGAGCTCCTGGAACTGCGCCGAGAACCAGCGACCGGACAGCGGCGCGTTCGGCAGCGCGCCCGACATGTTGTTGTTGTTCCGCGGATTCCCGGTGTACGTCGGGTCGCACATCCGGTCGAAACCCTTGCCCTCGTCATTGGGTATGGCGGTGCTCGACCCGTCCGACTCACCCGGCGGCTTCATCCACACGTACGCGTCGATGCCGGTTGCCGGTGAGGCCTGCGGCCGTTCGCCGAGACCGGCGCCCGACTGGTTGCACCAGTTGCCGAGGTGGATGCGCCGGTCGTAACGGCCCCCGTCGACGTAGGTGTCGACGTTGGTCGTCGCCCCGGGACCGGTGGGCCTGGCCGTGCCGCCCCAGCCGTTGCGGGAGGTGTCGATCAGCATGCCGATCCCGGACGGGAAGCCGATCGAGACCAGTTGGTTGCGCATGGCCTGCGCGTACGACTGCTCGTCGGTGTACCGGTTCCAGTCGATCCACTTCGACGTACGGACCGACGCGCCGTTGACGGAGTCGTTGATCGTGAAGTGGTTCTCCTTGAGGGCGCTGTAGTTGGCGGTGTTCACGATGAAGCCTTGCACATCGGCGACGGTCGCTCCCTCGGCGGTGGCGGCCTCCTTGAACAGGGCGGCGGAGGGTGCGAAGTTGTCGTCCCAGCCGAGCCAGCCGTGGTGTCCGGCGTCCACGTAGTTGTAGACGTTGGGCGCGTCGCCGAGCTTGTTCAGCGCGTAGCCGACGCCCTTCACGTAGTTGCCGTTCGCCTTCATCGTGTCGCAGTTGGCGGTGGCGGTGACGCGCGGCGAGACGTTCGTGACGAGGTTCGGCAGCGAGTCGATCTCGACGGTCGTGACAATCCGCAGACCGGCGTACTTGCTGTCGGCGAGGATCGCCGCGATCGGGTCGATGTACTGGGTCTTGTACTTGTCGATCTCCGTCGGGCCGAGTTCGCCGTTGGAGGCCAGGGCCGCGCAGTCACGGCCCGGCAGGTTGTAGATGACCAGTTGGACGACCAGTTCGTCGGAGCCCTTCTGCGCCAGCGCCGCGTCCAGGTGGGCGCGCAGGCCCATGCCGCCGTTCACGCCGTTGATGGCGGCGATCCGGTCGAGCCATACGCCGGTCGGCTGGTTGGCGATCCGGCTGCCCCCGGTTTCCGCGGTGGCCTTCGCCTTCCACTCCGGGTTCACGTACACCTTGGCGCCCGCGTACGGGTTGTCGACCTTGGCGCCAGGGCCCGGCGGGTCCGTGGGTCCGGGACCGCTGCCACCGTCGTCGACGTTGCAGGTCACGCCGTCCAGGGTGAACGTGGTGGGCAGCGCGTTGGTGCCGCTGTAGGTGCCGTTGAAGCCGAAGCTGACCGAACTCCCGGTCCCCAGGGTGCCGTTGTAGCTCTCGTTGGCCGCGGTGACGGCGGTGCCGCTCTGGCTGAGATTCGCGTTCCAGCCGCTGGTGACCTTCTGGTTTCCGGCGTACGACCACTTCACGGCCCAACTCGACTTGGCCGCGCTGTTGTTGGTGACGGTGACCGCGGCGGTGAAGCCGGAGTCCCACTGGTTCTGCACCTTGTAGTCGACGGTGCAGGGAATGGCGGCCACGCCGACATCCGGGGGTATCGCCGCGACGGCGGCGCCCGCGGTGCCGGCGACCAGCGCCATCGCCGCGAGGATTGCTGTTCTGGTACGGCTCATGTGCGGGGTGTCCTATCCGTCTAGGGAGCGCGTACGTCCGCGCAGCCCGATGCCGTACGACGGCGTGGGAATGCCGTCGTCATGAGGGATGAGGGTGAGCTCGGAGCACTCCACCGGGCAGGCGGGCGCGACTCCCGAAGCCGTGCAGCGACCTACGTGTATGCGGTGTCCATGACAGAGATCCGCGGCGCCGGCCACTAAAGGAGATGAACGCGGGGGGTGTCGCATGAGCGACTCCTTGCAGCTCTGACACGTCGTGACGGACGTGTCGACTGATGGAACCGCTCCCACTGGTGCCGAAGAAGGTAGCGCCAAGTGTTGGTAAAGGACAGAGGAGTTGCACTCTTGATCTATCGAATCATTTCGACTCTTCAAGCACCTTGACCCCTTCGACCCTCATCCCCACTATGGGAGCGCTCCCACTGGTTCAAGGCTTGTTGCCCCTCCCTCCCATCTCCGAGCCGCATGGAGAGGAACCAGAACATGGCACCCAGACGCAGACGCCGCCCCGCGCGGCGGATGTGGACCGCCGTGGTGGCGGCCCTCGCCCTTCCGTTGACCACACTGGCGACCGGCGCAACCCCCGCTCAGGCGGCGGCCGTCCAGTGCAGCGTCGACTACAAGACGAACGACTGGGGCTCCGGCTTCACCGCCGAGCTCACCCTCACCAACCGCGGCACCGAGGCGATCAGCGGCTGGGCCCTGACGTACGACTACGCGGGCAACCAGCAGCTCAGCAACGGCTGGAGCGGTACGTGGTCACAGTCCGGCAGGACGGTCACCGCGAGGAACGCGTCCTGGAACGGGACGATCGCGGTGGGTGCCGCGGCGACGACCGGCGCCCAGTTCACGTACAGCGGCACCAACGCCGCGCCCACGTCCTTCGCGATCAACGGCACGGCCTGCACCGGCGCCCACCAGCCGCCGATCACCGTGCTGACCAGTCCCACCGCGGGCGCCGTGTACTCCCAGGGCACCGCGGTCCCGCTCGCCGCGACCGCCGCGGCCGCGGACAACGCGACGATCAGCAAGGTCGAGTTCTACGACAACACGACGCTGCTGGGCACCGACACGAGCTCGCCCTACTCACTTTCGGCCTCCGGCTTGACCGTGGGCAGTCATTCGCTGCTCGCGAAGGCGTACGACAGCCTGGGCGCGTCGGCGGAGTCCACACCGGTCGGCATCACGGTCGCCTCGGGTCCCGCCGTGGTGGTCTCGCCGGCCCAACTCGGCGTCCAGCAGGGCAGGACGGGCACGTACGACGTGAAGCTCTCGACCCAGCCGTCGGCGAACGTGACCGTGGCGACCGCTCGGGCGAGCGGCAACACGGGCCTGTCCGTCACCGGCGGGGCGTCGCTCACCTTCACGCCGTCGAACTGGAACACCGCCCAGAAGGTGACCGTCACGGCCGCCGCCTCGGGCACCGGTTCGGCGACCTTCGAGTCGACGGCCACCGGGCACGCGAAGGGCGCGGTCACCGTCACGCAGCTCGCCGCGTCGAAGGAGTACGACGCCCGCTTCCTGCAGCTCTACGGGAAGATCACCAACCCGGCGAACGGCTACTTCTCCCCCGAGGGCATCCCGTACCACTCGGTGGAGACGCTGATCGTCGAGGCGCCCGACCAGGGCCATGAGACGACGTCGGAGGCGTACAGCTATCTGCTGTGGCTCCAGGCCATGTACGGCAAGGTGACGGGCGACTGGTCCAGGTTCAACGGAGCCTGGGAGATCATGGAGAAGTTCATGATCCCCACGAAGGCCGACCAGCCGACGAACTCGTTCTACAACGCCTCGAAGCCCGCGACCTACGCGCCCGAGCACGACACCCCGAACGAGTATCCGGCGCAGCTCGACACCGGTGTCTCGGTCGGCCCGGACCCGATCGCCGCCGAGCTGAAGAGCGCGTACGGCACGGACGACATCTACGGCATGCACTGGCTGCAGGACGTCGACAACGTCTACGGGTACGGCAATTCGCCCGGCAAGTGCGAGGCGGGTCCGACGGACACCGGTCCCTCGTACATCAACACCTTCCAGCGCGGATCGCAGGAGTCGGTGTGGGAGACCGTGCCGCAGCCGACGTGCGACGCCTTCAAGTACGGCGGTACGAACGGGTACTTGGACCTGTTCACCAAGGATGCCTCGTACGCCAAGCAGTGGAAGTTCACCAACGCCCCCGACGCCGACGCGCGTGCCGTGCAGGCCGCGTACTGGGCCGACATCTGGGCCAAGCAGCAGGGCAACGGCTCCGCCGTCACGGCGACCGTCGGCAAGGCGGCGAAGATGGGCGACTATCTGCGCTACTCCATGTACGACAAGTACTTCAAGAAAATCGGCAACTGCGTGGGACCGTCGACCTGCCCGGCCGGCACCGGCAAGGACGCCTCGCACTACCTCCTGAACTGGTACTACGCGTGGGGCGGCGCCACCGACGCCTCGGCGGGCTGGGCCTGGCGCATCGGCTCCAGCCACACCCACAGTGGCTACCAGAACCCGCTCGCCGCGTACGCGCTCAGCTCGTACGCCGATCTGAAGCCCAAGTCGGCGACAGGGCAGGCGGATTGGGCCAAGTCCCTCGGCCGGCAGCTGGAGTTCTACCGCTGGCTGCAGTCCAGTGAGGGGGCCATCGCGGGCGGCGCGACCAACAGCTGGCAGGGGCGCTACGCGACGCCACCTTCCGGTACGCCGACCTTCTACGGCATGTTCTACGACGAGCAGCCCGTCTATCACGACCCGCCGTCCAACCAGTGGTTCGGCTTCCAGGCGTGGTCGATGGAGCGGGTCGCCGAGTACTACCAGCAGACGGGTGACGCGGACGCCAAGGTCGTCCTCGACAAGTGGGTCGACTGGGCGCTGTCCAAGACCACGGTCAACCCCGACGGCTCCTTCCGCATCCCCAACACTCTCCAGTGGTCGGGCAAGCCCGACACCTGGAACGCGTCAAGCCCCGGTGGGAACACGGGACTTCACGTCACCGTCGCCGACTACACGGACGACGTCGGCGTGGCGGCCGCGTACGCCAAGACCCTGACGTACTACGCCGACCGCTCCGGTGACACGGAGGCCGGAACCACGGCCAAGGCACTGCTCGACGGCATGTGGAAGAACAACCAGGACGCGCTGGGCATCGCGGTCCCGGAGACCCGCGCCGACTACAACCGCTTCGACGACGGCGTGTACGTCCCGAGTGGCTGGACCGGAAAGATGCCGAACGGCGACACGATCAACTCGTCGTCGACCTTCGACTCGATCCGCTCGTTCTACGAGGACGATCCGGCCTGGTCGAAGATCGAGGCGTATCTGGCGGGCGGGGCCGCGCCCTCGTTCACGTATCACCGGTTCTGGGCCCAGGCGGATATTGCTCTCGCGATGGGCTCGTACGCGGAGCTCCTCGAATAGCCCCGTTGCCGCTCCGCGTGGCGCTCCGCGGGATGGGCGGTACGAAGGCTGCGGGCCTGATGTGGCTGGTCACGCAGTTCCCCGCGCCCCTGAGGGGCGCGGGGCGCCCAGACCTTCGCGTGCGCCGGGCCGGACGGTCCCCCACCCCACCGGGGGCCGTCCGTTCCACTCGCGCCTTTCGCGTCTTCGTCCCCCCACGCAAGTCCCCCCACGCAAGGAGAGGGTCACCGTGCGAAGAACCCCCGTCCTCACCGCCGTGCTCGGGCTGGCGGCCGGGCTGCTTGCGGGTGTGCCGCCCGCGCTCGCCGCGCAGC
The DNA here is from genome assembly GCF_027270795.1 of Streptomyces sp. ActVer. NCBI lineage: Bacteria > Bacillati > Actinomycetota > Actinomycetes > Kitasatosporales > Streptomycetaceae > Streptomyces > Streptomyces sp. ActVer. The sequence goes on along the minus strand of NZ_JAPWHT010000005.1, from coordinate 40,482 downwards.
CCGTCGAGAAGGCCGTGCCTTCGGCGTCCATCGCCGCCGACACGTACACCTGGAAGAACGCGCGCATCGACGGCGGCGGGTTCGTCCCCGGCATCGTCTTCAACCGGTCCGAGAAGAACCTCGCGTACGCCCGGACCGACATCGGCGGCGCCTACCGCTGGCAGGAGTCGTCGAAGAGCTGGACCCCGCTGCTCGACTCGGTGGGCTGGGACCGCTGGGGCCACACCGGCGTCGTGAGCCTGGCCTCGGACGCGGTGGCTCCGAGCAAGGTGTACGCGGCCGTCGGGACGTACACGAACAGCTGGGACCCCGGGAACGGGGCCGTGCTCAGGTCCTCCGACCGGGGCGCGACCTGGCAGAAGGCCGATCTGCCGTTCAAGCTGGGCGGCAACATGCCCGGGCGCGGCATGGGCGAACGGCTCGCTGTCGACCCCCACAAGAACAGTGTGCTGTATCTGGGCGCCCCGAGCGGCAAGGGGCTGTGGCGGTCCACGGACTCGGGCGCCTCCTGGTCGCAGGTGACGAACTTCCCCAACGTCGGCAACTACGTGCAGGATCCGACCGACACGAGCGGGTACGCCTCCGACAACCAGGGCATCGCCTGGGTGACCTTCGACGAGTCGACCGGCACGGGCACGAACGCCACCGGGACCATCTACGTCGGTGTCGCCGACAAGGACAACGCCGTCTACCGCTCCACCGACGCGGGCGCGACCTGGTCCCGTCTCGCCGGACAGCCCACGGGATACCTGGCCCACAAGGGGGTCCTGGACGCGGCGAACGGCTACCTCTACCTGGCCTACAGCGACAAGGGCGGCCCCTACGACGGCGGCAAGGGGCAGCTGTGGCGGTACGCGACGGCTACCGGCACCTGGACCAACATCAGCCCGGTCGCGGAGGCCGACACCTACTACGGCTTCAGCGGGCTGACGGTCGACCGGCAGAAGCCGGGAACGGTCATGGCGACGGCGTACAGCTCCTGGTGGCCCGACACACAGATCTTCCGTTCCACGGACAGCGGCGGCACCTGGACAAAGGCCTGGGACTACACCTCGTACCCCAACCGCTCGAACCGCTACACGATGGACGTCTCGTCCTCGCCGTGGCTGAGCTGGGGCGCCAATCCGTCGCCGCCCGAGCAGGCGCCCAAACTCGGCTGGATGACCGAGGCGTTGGAGATCGATCCGTTCAACTCGGCCCGGATGATGTACGGGACGGGCGCGACGGTCTACGGCACCGAGAACCTGGGCCAGTGGGACAGCGGCGGCCAGTTCACCATCAAGCCGATGGTCCAGGGCCTGGAGGAGACGGCCGTGAACGACCTGGCCGCTCCCCCGTCCGGCGGGGCCCAACTGCTCAGCGCGCTGGGCGACATCGGCGGCTTCCGGCACACGGACCTCACCAAGGTCCCCTCGATGATGTTCACCTCGCCGAACTTCACCACGACGACGAGCCTCGACTTCGCGGAGTCCAGCCCGGGCACGGTGGTGCGGGCCGGCAATCTCGACTCGGGTCCGCATGTGGCGTTCTCGACGGACAACGGCGCCAACTGGTTCGCGGGGACCGACCCTTCGGGCGTGAGCGGCGGCGGCACGGTCGCGGCAGCGTCCGACGGCAGCCGTTTCGTGTGGAGTCCGGAGGGCGCGGGCGTCCACTACGCGACGGGCTTCGGCACCTCGTGGTCGGCGTCGACCGGCATCCCGGCCGGCGCGATCGTCGAGTCGGACCGGGTCGACCCGAAGACCTTCTACGGCTTCAAGTCCGGCAGGTTCTACGTCAGTTCGGACGGCGGCGTCTCCTTCACGGCATCGTCCGCGACCGGGCTGCCGAGCGGCGACAGCGTACGGTTCAAGGCGCTGCCGGGTATGAAGGGTGACGTGTGGCTGGCGGGCGGCGCGAGCGACGGCGCGTACGGGCTGTGGCACTCCACGGACGGCGGCGCGACCTTCACCAGGCTGTCGGGCGTCGAGCAGGCCGACACGATCGGCTTCGGCAAGGCGGCGGCCGGCGCTTCCTATCAGACCCTCTACACGAGCGCGAAGATCGGCGGCGTACGCGGCATCTTCCGCTCCACGGACAAGGGCACGACCTGGACCCGCATCAACGACGACGCACACCAGTGGGGTTGGACGGGCGCGGCCATCACCGGTGATCCGCGCGTCTACGGGCGCGTGTACGTGTCGACGAACGGCCGGGGCGTCATCTACGGCGACTCCTCGGACGCGGACGGCGGAGGCGGGGGCGGCGGCACGGACCCGACACCGACCGGCGCCTGCGCGGTGACCTACAAGATCACGAACCAGTGGTCGGGCGGCTTCCAGGCGGACGTCCAACTCAACAACACCGGCTCAACCACCTGGAACGGCTGGGCACTCGGCTGGTCCTTCCCCAACGGCCAGACCATCACGCAGGCATGGAACACCGAACACACCCAGTCCGGAGCAGCGGTCACGATGAAGAACCTGGGCTGGAACGCGAATGTCGCGCCCGGTTCGTCGGTGAGCTTCGGCTTCACGGGGAACTGGTCGGGGACGAACGGGAAACCGACGGCATTCAAGCTCGGCGACCAGTCCTGCACGGTGAACTGACGCACCGGGTGGGACAACTGGAAGGCGGCAGAGCCCTCCTGGGGTCACCGGACCCTGTCGGCGGCCGCCTTCCAGATGGCCGTGAGTCGTCGCAGCTGGAGCTTGTCACTGGTGGGCAGCGACTGGGCGTAGGAACGTCGCAGGGTCAGGACGGTGGCGGGGATGTGGAGTTCGGCGCCGCAGTCGCCGTCCGCCACGGCGACGGCGATCTCCCGTTCACGCAGGGCGGTGGTGGCGCCCTTCGCGCGGTAGACGCCCTTGAGCTGCTCGTAGGCCGTGTCGGGGGACGCGTAGGAGTATCCCTCTCCGCGCATGCATGTCCGCCAGTCGTTCATGGCGCTGCGGTACTTCGGGGACTTCTCCACGCGGGAACTGAGCTCGCTGTTGAGATTCTGCGGAAAGTAGGAGATGGACACCCAGTCGTCGAGGCTTCCGTAAAGAGACGTACGGCTTTCCGCCTCGCAGCCACGTGCCGAGAAGGTGATGTTCCGACCGCCCCCGAACCTCATCTCACGAAAGTCCGTGGCGCCGCCCCGGAGAGCCTTCATGTACGCGTCGGCCTTCTTCTTCGACAGACCGGCCAGATAAGCGTCGTTGGTCGCGGCGCCGGCCGATTCCTTTTCGGAGGCGTACTGAGAGGCGAGGCCATAGCCCCTGCTGCGTCGCTCCTTCATGTTCAGGGAGCGTTCCTCATCGGATTCGGACGTCGGGTCCGCCGCATCGGCGCGGTAGCGGAATCCCCTCGATGCCATGCAGGCCGATATGAGCTCCGATTCCGCGTTCGCGAGATCGACGGTGGTCCGGGTGAAGGTCCCGGAACGGGTGAGGAGGTCGAGTTCGGCGCTGGTGAGTTCAGCGCTGTTCACATCACTGTCGGTGGTGGATGTCCCGCAGGCGGTCAGCGCGAGAACGCCCGCCACGGCGCAGGCGAGCGGGGCAAGTCGCATGGTGCCCGGACCCTCTCGGTCGTTGGGTGGGAAGGCTGAGCAAGAGGCGCGGTGTCCGCGGACGGTTGCCCGCGGACACCTTGGAACGGCTGGGTTCCTTGAGCGCCTGTTACGGCACAGGGCCGCCGCACGCCGAGCTCGTACCGCCGGAAGCGGTTCCCCAACTGTTCGAGGAGACAGCGTTGTTGAACGTGGAGTTGAAGTTTCCGCCCGAACCGCGCAGGACCATGCCCGCGGAGCCCGAGTAGGACTTCCCGGTCCAGACGATGGCTTCGCAGCTGTTTCCGTTGTTGTAGTCCGAGGACGCGCAGTTGTCCCAGTTGTCGTTGGGACAGTCGCCGCGGCCGAAGACGGACCAGTCGGCGTTTCGACCGGAAAGTTCGCCCGGATTTCCCGACGGCGAGTAGTTGGCATTCGGCCAGAAGCAGAAGTTTCCACCACCGCATCCGGCCGGCGCCGCGGCAATCTTCACCGATTTGAGTGCCACCGCACCGGATACCGAATTCTGGCTCCCGGAACTGTTCGCCGAACTGGCCGCCGAGGTACCGGCCATGCCACCCAGCAGGAGTACCACTCCTGCGATCATGGCCAATATACGCCTCATCATTCCCCCTAACTGTTCGAGTAGGTCTCCTTCACTATTGCCAGCACCCGTCCCACCTGGCCATGCTGTGTCGCCAGGAGGAAAAAGCCGTGGCTGCAGGGGGGAACGGCATGCTCCGAATTCACTTCACGGACGCCGACCTGGCGACAACCCGGATGGCCACGGCACCTGACGAACTCTGGGAGGTGGCCGCGAGCCTGCACCGCTTCCAGACCCGCGCGGGCCGTTGGGCGTACGCCGAGTGGTACCGGACCACCCACACCCGACTACGTGAGCGGCAACTCGATCGCACCGTGCGCGAGGTGCTTCTGCCGCTGTTTCCCAGAGCCCGGTACTTCCCTGACTTCCTGACACCCAGCCGGCCGAACTGTGCCAGCCAGGGGCTGGACGCCGGACTCGACGCCATCATGTCCACACCGGCCGGCCGAGTGAGCCACGAACTGGCCCTGTTGGACCAGACAGTCGGAGCACCGGCGTGGGTGAGACGGCTGACCGGCACGCAGGAGCGCCGCGACCTCGTGGCCACGATCCGCGCCTACCACGACGTCGCCGTGCGCCCGTTCGCCGACCGGATCCATGCCCATCTGGAGGCCAAGCGGTCGTCGTCCTGCCGCCACCTGCTCGATGGGGGTGTCCAGAGGATGCTGGCCGGGCTCGGGCCCACCATGCGCTGGGAGCCGCCGGTCCTCCACGTCCGCTACGCGGCAGACCGGGACCTTCATCTCGGCGGCCGGGGCATACGGCTCGTACCGTCCTACTTCTGCTGGGACAACCCTGTCAGCCTGGCCGACCCCCAGCTACCGCCCGTGCTGTTCTACCCCTTGCTGCACGAACCGGCCGCGGCGACTCTCGCCACCCCGCTGACCGCACTGCTCGGGCGCACCCGGGCGACCGTACTGCGCGTCGCGGCGTCGGGAGCGGGGGCCACCACCGGAGAGATCGCCCGCGCGGCGGGGATCTCCCCGTCCTCCGTCAGCAAACACGCCGGGGTGCTGCGCGGCGCGGGTCTGCTGATCAGCAGCCGACACGGCGGGAACGTTCTGCATACCCTCACCCCGGCCGGTGCGTCCATGCTCCGCGCCGACGCCCGAGCCTCGACAGCCGCTCCAAGGTCCGCTGCCACTGCCACTGCCGCTGCCGCTGCCGCTGCCGCACGCTGAGCGAAGGTCGCGGTGCTGCGGCTGCGGCTGCGCAGGACGCACGCAGCCGCTCTTGCCCTCCCCTCAGACGCAGGTGTTCTCCCGGTTCACGGGGTGTAGACCGTCGGCCTGGGGGCCGTAGGCATGCCGTTGCCGATGAAGAAGCTCGGGTGGGGCGGCTGGTTGTAGGCGGTGTTCTGCCAGGCGATGCCCGTGCGGGCTCCGGAATCGTCCGTCGGGATGGCTGCAACCCTCTGAACTGGCATGACGAGCGGTGACGAGAAGTGACGAGGCGAGACGACACGTTCCAATTGAATCTCCCCGGCCGCTCCCCATGAGCCCTCTCTCCCCAGATCCTCCCCAGAAAATGTCGCGGAGACGGGCCGTCACCAGCCCGTCTCCACTACCTCAGCACGTCGCCGAGGTGCCCCGGCTCGTACTCGCCCCCCGACCGGGCGGCCTCCTCGCGCCTTATGTCTTCCATGGTGATGACGCAGTCGGCGCAGGCGCGGACTTCCTTCTCGCCGTCCCCGCAGGGATGAACTACGCCGACGACCGCCGTAGGCACCTCACCCTTTCCCGGGTGCCGGAAGCAGACGCCTTCGCTCCAGCGGTAAAGGTCGAGGATCTGCTGGCGTTCCATGTGTCGTCTCCTGCGGCCGGTGCGGGGTTGAGGTGTGGGGGTGTGGCCCTGGTTCCCACCCTGTGCAACGAATAGCGCCTTGAGCTGGTGGTTCACTCGATCGAGTGAACATGCGTTCGAATCTAGGACACTACAGCGAGCCCTGCGGCATATGCCATAGCGCCGCGAGGCTCGGACCAATCTTGATCGACTGGCGACCATTTGGGTACTGACACAAGATCATCTGGGCAACAGCGTTTGACGGGTGTCCCGCCGCCGCACTCCCCGACCCGACTGGGTCATCGACCGCCGAAGACTCCTCGGCCACCGAATCGCGGACCTGCGACGACAAGCGGAACTCTCACAGGAGCAGCTGGCCAACCTCGCCGGCATGGAACGCCGCAGCATCCAGCGCTACGAGAACGCCCAACGGGACCCGCAGTTCTCGGATCTGCTGCTCATTGCGCACGCGCTGAGAGTGCATGTTTCGGACCTCCTCCACAGTGAGCAGCCGCACGGCGGGGGCTAGGGCGCGCGACTGAATCACAGTCAATAGCACACCCAGTAGCCCAGGGAAGGTGCCGAGTGCATATATCTGTGTGCAACTTTTGCACCCCGCGTGAATGTCTAACCGCAGGTCAGGCGTTGGCCAAACGTTCCTGCCGGTTACCCGACAATCCGACCGCACGACTCCGGGTGGTGACGGGGTGTCAGCGTTCGGCTATGCCACGGGCGGCGTGTTCCTCGTGGGTCCGGTAGGCGCGCCACAGTCGTTCGGATTCCCCGCATCGGCCGCGGTCGACGTCGCGGCAGTGCTCGCATCCGTTGGCGTGGGTGACGTAGCGGCTGTAGGCCTGCTGGAGCGGGCTGAGCTTGGCGACGGAGGCTATGACCGGCGGGCGGGTTACGGGCTCGGGCTCGGGGTCTCTACGATCTGCCATGTCGACGCTCCGGTAGCTGTGTCGGCCACGCCCCCGGGCCGCGGTGCAGCGGTCGCGGGGGTTCTTCGTTACGCCATTGGACCTTACTACCCCATACCACCCCCGGGGGTAGCTATGGCAGGTCACGGGTGCCGGGCTAGCGTCCGAACGTGATCATCGACCGGGAAGGGCCCGTTCCTCCGTACCTGCAGATCGTCGCCGACCTTCGGCGGAAGATCGAGGACGGCACGATTCCCCCAGGTCGCCGCATTCCCTCCACCGTCGAGATGGAGCAGGAGTACAACGTCGCCCGCGACACCCTCCGCAAGGCGACCAAGGTGTTGAAGGATGAGGGCCTCGTCGAGTCCGTTCAGGGCATGGGCCTGTACGTCGTTGACCCCGGCAAGCGGACACCCGTAGAGGGCTGACCGCTGTCAGAGGCTCGCCATAGACTTGCCGCATGATCCCCCCACCCCCAACTCCTGGTTCCCTACGGCCTGCTGCCGTGGTGAATGAGGAGATTCGCGCGCTTATGGCGGAGACGGGGACGTGGCTGTGGGGGCCGACCCGGGTGCGGTACGAGCAGTTGCGGGACGAGTGGGTGGAAGCCGTCCGGGCCGAAGTCGTCGAGGCGGCATGACGCGCCGAAGCCCCGCACGGCGGCGGGGCTTCGGCTATCTGTGAGCGGGGCGACAGGGGCCGCTCTTGAGGCTTGCGGAGCCCGCCAGCACTGCGGCCCGTGGGCCGGGGCTGGTCATCCCTTCCCCTGCGCGTCGCCCCTATGTGGGAGCTCCTGCGGCGATACGCCTACATGGAGTGTAGCGACCCCGCACCCTGGCCAGTCATGCACGGGACGCCCCTACGGGTGAGGGTACGGTGACACGGCGACGCCCCGCCTGCTTGCTTCAGGCGGGGCGTCGTGTTGCTCGCGGTCAGGCGTTGGGGATCTCGTCGGCGGTGACGGTCTCGAAGTGCCACCATCGGCCGCCCTCCCACTGCATGACCCTCGCGGTGTCCGAACCAGCTTGGAGAGCCGCCCGCACGTGCGCGAACGCCTTGGCCTCACTGGTGTGCTCGACCTCGGCGAGTTGGGTTCCGTTCTGGGTGAGGATCACGCGCCACGGCTTGCGGGGTCGCTGACTCATTCGTCCTCCACGTTCCACCAGGCGTTGACGTTGTTGGAGACGTGGACGTCGAGAACGTCGTCGGCCCACGCCTCCCGCTCCTTCTCGCTCATCGTGTCCCAGCCGTCGGGGAGCGGGACGATGTCCTCGTCGCTGAGGCCGCCCATTGCGACGCCGATCTTCAGGACCTTCGCCATGTCAGGTCTCCTCCTTCAGGATGCGGTCGATGGTGGTGCGGGCGATGCCGGTCAGGACGTGGATTCGGTGCTTACTGATCCCGGCGGCGCGGGCTCGGCGGACCATGTCGTCGCGGCCGTCCATGGTCGCCCGGAAGTCGGTCAGCTCCTTCTCGGAGGCGGCCCGTCCATCGCTCATCATGCATCGAACGCTACATGTAGCACACGCTACAATCAAGGGGTGGCGAGTGCTCCCGGACGAGCGACGTAAGATCCCCCGGTGACCATCGACATCCCCGACACCCTGATCGCGCTGGAGACGACCGCCTGGGAGGAAATCCGGGCCGGACGACTCACCGTGAAGACCGCAGCAGCCGTACATCAGGGCGTCGTCGCGTTCGCGGAGGCCAGCGGAGAGGCGCGGCTCGCCGTCGAGGAGCGGCTGAAGCGGATCGTGCGGCACGGCGAGACGGGCTGACAGCAGCAGGCCCCGCGCGGGCATCACTCCGGCGGGGCCTCAGCAGCAACAACCCGACTGGCTAGTCAGTGTGTTGACCTCAGTCTACGAGCCGCCACCGACAACGCGGGGGCGCGTCGACAGGCGGTACTCGCCCTCGACGAACTCGGCGGTCACTGGCGTTTCGCCGCCGCGGCATTCCAGACAGTCGACCAGCGACCAGTTCGCCGACAGCCGCGTGCCCTCACTGGAGCCGCACTCTGCGGCAGCCTCGCGGCCACGGGAGCCCTCGCGACTGCCCAGGAAATGCGTCAAGCCATCTGCCGCAGCAGGGATGAAGCCCTGCGCGCGAGCCACTCCGTCATGCAGGGCCGGGTCGAATGCGGGGCGATCCATGCCCGCCAGGATGGCAGAGCGCTACGTCTCGTCGGGCCGGGTCGTCAACGTCTCGCCGGTCTCCTCGTCGACGAGGGTGACCCGGGCGCCGGGCAGGTCGCCCCAGCTCCCCACCCAGACGGGCAGCATGTCCTCCGCCGTCGCCTGCTTCGCCCACCAGCCGTGCATCACCGGCCGGGTACCGGAGTGGAGCGTGAGGTGAAACCGCTGATCGTCCACAGGCTCAGTCTGCCCGACCGCTGGCGATGACCCGCATGCGCAGCCCGGACTCCTCGGCCGCCGCCTGCAGCACCGACAGGGTCTCCGACATCGGCACCGGCGGGCGTTTCGGACGGGCTGCGATGACGGCCATGGCGTGGTCGCGGCACTGGTCCAGCCAGCGGTAGCCCAGCCCCGGGACGGTGATGATGCGCGTCGTCCACGCCGGGTTGCCGCACGCCGAACACTGCACTGGGTCGAGCCCGATGCGGTCCCACAGCTCCGGCGGGCGCGGCCGGGGCGGTGGCGCCGGCTTCAGGTCGGCAGGGTCGACGCCGAGGAACGCCAGCAGCTGTACGTCGTCCATGCCGCCTCCCGGATCCCCGATGTGCTGGTGGAGATCCTAAGCCATAGAATCGAACACGTGAACGACCAGCCCGCCACTCGACTCGACATGCTGCGCTTCCTCGAACGCGTCCAGGAACGCGACCTCCGGCGCACCCGGCAATGGATCGCGGTCGAAGAGCAGCGGCAGGTGGAAGTCGAGCGCGGCCAGCAGCGGAAGCCGCCCCCGCCCGACTGGCTGATCGAGCAAGGGCTCAACGGCGGTGTGCCCGTGTACGTCCACGTCGGCGGCTGCCACATGGCCGGCAAGCGCAGCCGGGGAGTGACGCGGGAGCAGGCCCGGTATGCGCTCGCGCAAGGGGTCGACGCGTGCACGCACTGCCGGGCCGATACGGCGCTCGGGGTGCTCGACGGGTGAGTCCGGCCGCTTGGCCTCCCGTGGGGAGCCGGGAGGAGCGGCGGGCCCCGCCGAGCTCGCAGCTACTGGCGGGACCCGTACCAAGCACCCTGCACCACAAACCGGCCACCACGGAAGGCGTCGGCCGGAACTAACCCCAGACGAGCGAACTGTCTCAGGCGTGACGTGCGAGAGCCCACCCCCGGTGATATCGGGGGCGGGCTCTCTAGAGCGCCCAGGTCAAGACGCGTCTCCCGCTGCCCGGTTGGCGCCGGGCGGCTATCTCCAGGATGGCAGAGCAGGGCGGCGAAAACTCATCACAGCCCGATGTCCTCGCTGGCGGCATCGGTCCACTTGTCGGCTTCGCGGATGTACCCCCAGAAGGCGGGGCTGTTGTCGGCGTGCCCTGATTGGGCTCGGATCTTCTCCTCGCGCTTGCCTGCCCGGCGGCTGGTGGTGATGAACCCGGCTCGCATCGAGTGGCCGGTGAGTCGGACGGCGACCCCGGCGCGTTCGGCGTTGCGGGCGATGATCTCGCGGACGGCTTCCGGGGAGAGTGCGTGGTCGCCGAGCTGGCCCCAGACGGTGATGGGCAGGAAGGCGGGCCCGTTGGTGATGCCTGCGGCGGCGCGCCAGGTGAGCCACGCGCGGACGGGGCAGGTGTCGACGTTCTTGCCGTAGCTGACGACGACGTCTCGGGGCGGGCGCCCTTTGACGGCGGGGACGTGGACTTCGAGCCCTTGGCTGACGTGGACGATGGTCTCGGCGCGGAGTTCGGCGACTTCGGCGGAGCGTCCGGCGATACCGAAGGCCATGAGCCAGAGGGCGCGGTCGCGGAGTCCGGCGAGTCCGTCGGCGACTGCGGCGTTCATCTGCCGCAGCTGCTCGGGAGTGACGGCAGCGGCCTTGCCTCGACCTCGCGCCATGCGCTCGGGGTCGTTCTTCAGCGGCTTGAGCGCCTGCCGGGCGGCGACGGTCGCGGCCTTGGGGACTTCAACGCCGAGCCCGCGCGCAGTGACGGTGACTCCGGTGATCCGTCGGTCGATGGAGGTGGGCGCGGCTAGCTTGATGGTGTCCAGCCAGACGACGAAGCCGACGAGGGTGCCCTTGGTGACGTTGGTCGACGCGAGCGGGTGGCCGGTCTGTTCGCCGAGCCAGCCGTGGAACTCTTCCCAGAGCGCCCAGTCGTTGGCGTAGCCGCGTTTCGTGTTGTGGGGGCGGATGGCGTCGAGGTGCTTCTCGGCTGCCTCTTCCATGGCGTGGAGGACGGCGAGCGTCGCAGCGTCGTAGACGGCGGGGGTGGCGTCCGGCTGACGCGGGACAAGCGCGTCGGTGCTCTCACTGCTCATCGTTCAGCCGCCCTTCGGCATGAGGCCAGGGGCGTCATGCGTTGGACGTTCCAACGTGAGGCAGTCAGGACGCGTCGCCCGTTATGGCACGTGTCCAGGAACAGGCCCATCTTGTTGTCGTCGACGAACCCGCAGCGGGTCTGACCATCGGACGGCCGATAGCAGAAGACGTGCTCGCCGACGGTCGGCACGTAGCCGGTCGAAGTGGGATCGCCAGGCAGCGAAGCCATGAACTCCTCAGCGCTCATCGGTCTCCTGCCGTCTGGGTCATGGGGCGGGCCATGTCAGTCCGTTCATGTCGTCGCAGTCGCCGTTGTGGTCGGGGTCGAGTGCGCAGAAGATCTCTCCTGCGACGGGGTGCGTGTCCATGCCGTCGCAGGTGGGCCCGGTCGGGTAGTGACGCTCCTTCCGAGCGTCGGCGTCCCGTTCGGCTTTCTCGCGTGCTCGACGGGACTCCCAGCCTTGATGGGCGGCGTCGGACCGGCGGCGGCGAGCTTCGGGTGTGGAGCGGCGTTCTTTGCGAATCCGTTCCTTCTCGGTGCGGTGTCTAGCAGCGGCAGCGGCGAGCTGCTCGAACATGCCGCCGACGACGTCGTAGACGTTGGTCGGGTCGGGGGCGTTCATCGCTGCGTCTCCGTCCTCTGGTGCGAGACTCCCGTGTCCGGCTCGCCGCAAAGTTCTTCAGGCGGGACCTGCCCGGGCTCAATCATCCACGTGCCCGGTACGCGCATACGCCGCTCGTCCCACACGTCGATCTCCATCTCCGGCTCCAGTGGGCCGTAAGGCGCGGTCATGCACTCGCCGCCATTCGTGCGCGCTCGTACCGCCGTCGGGCGACAATGAACGCCTCGTCGCTGCCGCCCCGGTCGGGGTGTGCGGCGGCCATCGCGGCCTTCAGTTCGGTGACCGACTGCGGCTTCGGACGGGTGGGAATCTCCGGCTCGGTCAGATGTAGTCGGCGGAGCGTGTAGCCGTGGTAGATCTCCCCGTCGGCTTCGATCTTCTGGCGGTCGACGTAGCCATCACGGTGGCCCCCGGTGGAGTACGTGAAGTAGATCCGCTTGGCGGTCTTCTTGGTGATCTGGTGGCGGAGGATCTGGTAGTTGCCGCATGGGCCGTCATCCCAGTTCGCGTCCCAGAGTTCATACAGGTACTCAGCGTGTTCCAGGTCAGCCACGGTCAGCCTCCTCGTCGATGCGCTCGTGCTCGCTGGATAGGCAGAGCACGCAGAACTTCGTATGCGGGCCGGAATGCTTCACGCGCTCAACTCGCTGCGGCCCCTCGTCGGCTTCGGGCAGGCACGCGGAGCACGGGGCGTGCGTCCACGTGGTGCGCTCCTCGTTCACGAAGAACGCGTCCGGGTCGAGACCGGAGCCCTCGCAGCGCTCGCAGTCCGGATCGGGCTCGCGATGCGACTGCGGGTCGGCTTCGGCGAGTGCTTCTGTCGGGTCATCAGGCATGGTTAATTGTACCGGTTTTTCGCCCGCGATATGGCATGTTATCGAGAGTCGCGCTTTCGACTTGGTGCACCAAAGAACCGTCGACGACACCTCTTCCGAGAGCGAACGCCACACTTACGATCTCTGCATGAGCACCGAGAACCTGACCGTGCTGGCCGCCGCCATCCTCGCTGCGGTCGTTGCCATCGCTGTGCCGTGGTTGGCGTTCCGGTACGCGCTGCGCCAAGAGCACGCGCGCTGGCTGCGCGAACAGCGCTCGATGCTCTATGCCGACATGCTCGTCGAGGCCCTTGCCGAGCAGCAGTGGTGCCGATACGTCATGTCTTCCCGGGAGACCCAGTCCATCGCCCCTTACGACGACCTTCGGCTGCCACCCCTTGAACGTGCACGCCTTGGCGCCCGCGGGACCTCAATCGGCAGCCGCGAGGTCAATCAACTGTTCAACGAAGTAGGGGCCGTGGTCGGTCGCTTGCACATGGCCTACAGCCTGGACCAGATCGACCGGGACGCAGCCCAACTGCAGCTACGCATGCAGGGCGGCGCAGCCTTCGATCGACTCGAAGCGGCGATTCGCCAAGAGCTTGACGCGGACCGACCGCCGGCGCGCCTGGGCCGGCGCATCCCGAGATGACCATTCGGCCTCGGATTAGCACCTGAGGGAACGTTATGCGCTAGGTCTCGCCAGCCACCCACGACGACGAAGTGCCCCACCCTCCCGAAGGGGAGCGGGGCGCTCAGCGTCTGGGACCACGCGCGGCACGGCGGCGGTAACACCGTTGCACCCCATGTGCTCTACGGTGTCCCGACGAGCACAGCCTTGGGGGTATTCATGCGCGTCCGCGCAACAGTCACAGCCGTCCTGATCATCGCCGCCTTGACCGCCTGCAGTAGCGGCGACGGCAAGGAAGACTCCGGCACCAAGCCCGACGTGGCCACCACACCCAGTCAGACCAAAGGGAAGGTCGACTGCGGCGACGAGTCACTCAGTCAGGCCGATTGGGCGGAGCATTGCTCCGGAGAGTCTGGCACCGGAGGCGACGGGACCGAGGGTCAGACGACGGGCCTGAAGTTCGGCGAGTCGTACACCTGGCCCGACGGCCTGAAGGCCACCGTCGTCGAGGCGAAGGTTTTCACCGACTACGACCCGGACTTCGAGTCCGCCGAGCCGGGAGAAACTGACTTCCGGGTGAAGTTGCAGCTGGAGAACGGCAGCAAGGCGGCGGTTCCGCTCGACGACCTGTCGCTCATCATCGAGGGCACGACGAACGGCGGTCAGGCCGCGTCCACATCCTTCGAGAACGGGTCAGAGCCGCTCGAGGGGCGTCTCGCAGCGGGCCGCACGGTGACGAAGACGGACGACAACGTCCTCGAGACGAAGTACGGCAAGAAGATCGTCGTCACCGTGCAGCGAAGCAGTGAGAACTTCGACCTGGAGTTCCCCGAGTTCGAGGGGCAGATCACGGGCTGACCACGGCAGGCGGGCCCGGCGCTACGTCCAGGTGCCCGGCTCCCCGCCCGCAGTGCACAGATGCCAGTCGCCCGCAGAGTCGAGGACAACGTCGCCGGTCGCCCACGTGTCCGCAACAGGGGCGCCCGCGCTGTTCTTGAACCCGGCGAGCCGGATGCTCGTCAGCCCGTTCTTGCCGCCGACCGCGGCCACTCCGGTTGCCGGGTCCAGTTTGTGCACGGTGGCGCCGTACAGGGCCGTCACGATCTCGACGGGGCCCGCTACCTGAACGTTCTGCGCGTCCGCGCTGAGCCGGAAGTACGCCCTCTGGTCTCCGTTGAAGCCGGTCCCGGACCAGTTGGAGACGATCAGGTCGGCGCCGGTGGCCTCCAGGTCGAGGGCGGATCCGCCGCGCCGGAAGCGGTAGCCCTTGCTGGTGTCGGACACGGTGAGGTCGCCGTTGGCGACGTGCGCGTCTCCGTCGATCTGGAGGCCGCCCAGCCATGCGGTGCCTTGTTCGATGGCGGTGACGCGGGTCAGGCAGTCCTGGACGAATCCGTCGAGGTCGGTGACGGCGGTATTAAGGACGCCCAGGTTGGCGGTGGTGGCGAACTTGGTGTCCGCCCAACTGCGGTCGCCGTGCGGGTCCGTGGCGCCGGCGTGCGTGGTGATGGCGGACGTCGCGGTGCCTGCGGTTTCGGCGCCGATGTCCGCGGGGGCGATCGCGTCGGATCCGCCGGTGGCGTGGGACGTCTTGTGGGCGGTCGGCGTGCGGGAGTTCGTGGTCGTGGGGTCGGTGGAGCGCAAGGCAATGTCGGCGCCGGCTCCTGCCGCTCCGAGTGCGGGCTGCGGCCCGGTGTCTCCGGTGTCGCCCTTCGGACCCTGGGCTCCCGTAGCCCCCGTCGGTCCAGTCGGCCCGACTTCGCCTTGTTCCCCTTGTACGCCCGCGGCTCCGCCTGGCCCGGTGACGCCCGTAGCGCCGGTCGCTCCCTGCGGGCCGACGGGGCCTGTCGGTCCCGGTACGGCAACGTAGTCGGGGGTGTCCGGGTCGAGCTCCTGAAGCTCGGCCAGGTCCACCTCGTCGGGCGCGCCAGCGAGGGTGAAGTAGAAATCGCGGGGCTGGCCGCCGCTGGGGTTGATGATGGCGTGCCACAGCCAGCCGGCCGGGTTCGATCCGGCCGCGCTGTTGTCGAGGAGTTCGACGCCCTCGGTCTCACCGACGGCGAGCCGCCCCTGGTCGTCGAGCTGGTAGGTGCCGCCGCCGGTGAACTGAACGGGTGTGCCGTCGATGACGATGGCGGGCACGTTCGGTGAGAGCCGCACAGTGCCGGAGGCGGCGCCCCCGCCCGCCGGGCTCGTGACGGTGAGGCGGACGAGCTTGGTGGGGGTGCCGTCAGGGAAGGGCATGCCGCACTCCAGTTCTCATACGTCGATGTGGCGGATGTAGCGGGCGGCCCGTTCCGACATCGGCTCCGCGGCAGGCGGCTCCAGGCTCGCCTTCTTGATGTGCGTCACCAGCGACCGCACCCGGTGGAGTAGCCAACTGATGGCCTCGTCCTGGTCGGTGATGCGTTCCCGCTGCTTGTCCGCGTCCTCTTCCTGCCGCTGGACACGCTTCTCCAAGCGCTCGATGGCCTTGCCCTGCTGCTCGGTGACTGCCGTGAAGTCGTCGCGGCGCTCCTGACGCTTCGTGCGACGGGCCGAGCGCGCCGACACGACGCCGCCGACTGCCGCCACCGCGGCCATGCCTGCCTGGACCCAGGTCTCCACCGTCATGCGTTACTCACTCTCTTCACGCCGGGCGGCTCACGCCATCCGGCCACAACCAGCACCGGGACGGCGATTACGCCCCACACCACGGCGGCAACCCAGCCTCTCGGGAAGTCGCCTGCCAGCCACGTTGCCAGGTAGGAGACCATCCACGGCAGCACGATGAGCGGGAGGGCCAGGAAGCCGGGCCAGTCGAAGCCCTGCGGCAGCCATGCCGACACGACCGCTACGAGTCCGGTGATCACCCACAGCCAGCCCCACACGTGCAGCGACCACAACTCAAGGAGCGGCTCAAGGCCTCGCTGGTCGGGTTGCGGAGACACGACTTGCGCATAGCCGTACAGGGCCCACACCGTTCCGTAGGACAGGAGGATGGCACCGCGACGACCGAGCTGGCGGCCCAGTCGCCGGACGGCACGGCGCGGCATTCAGGCTGCCTTGACGGGGCTGGCCGTCTCGATCGGCAGCTCCGGAACCGGTGCGGTGACCTCCTTGTGGATGACCAGCGCCACCACTGCCTCGACTACGAACATCCACAGCGCCTGCGTCTCGGCAGGCATCTCCAGGCCGAAGGCGAGGAACAGCGCGATGCCACCCTGCGCGAGGTTCACGATGGCCGCGCCGGCTGCTCCGGTCTTGAGGACGAAGGCGTTGATGACGGCCACGACGAAGGAGAGGAACGCCATGAGGGCGCCCTGCTCTGCGTCGGAGATGTTGAAGCCGTAGGCGGCGGACAGCTTCAGGGCCACGGCGATTGTGGCGAGGATGTAGACCGGTTCCCGGCCGAATACCTTCATGACGGTTGCCTTTCAGGCGGGTTGTGCGAGTTGGCGGCAGCCGATGACGGTGCCGGTGGAGTTGCGGACTTCGCGGTACGGGACGAGGAGGTCGTCGCGTTTCGCGGCGAGGCCGAGGGCGACGGGCAGGGAGACGATGTAGGAGACGCCGTACATGCGGGGCGGGAGATCTTGGGCGTGCCCGTACTCGACGAGTTCGACGGGGATGCCGTCGCGGTGTTCGGAGGTGAGCGGCACCATGCCGAGGCGTGCGGGGGTCTGCTCGGGGCTGATGATGCGGAGCAGGCCGGGGTCGAGGTCGTCGATGCCGTCGGGGCGGTCGTCGGCGTACAGCCGGATCGGGTGCGGGGTCAGGTTGAGGATCACGCCGGACTCCGCGCTGCCTGCTCCTTGAGCCAGCGCCGCACGACCTGATTGTGGCGGGCGTCGGCGAGAGCGTTGTGTTCGCCGGACTCCTGCTTGGGCAGGTCGTCCCAGGCGAGGCCGAGGCGTGCCCGCTCCTGCTGGATGTCCCGGGTGAACATGGGGACACCCTCGGGTAGGTCGATCATGCGGCCCCAGAGTTGGGCCAAGCAGACGTGGTCGTAGGCCCCGTAATTCGCCCACAGCTCTACGCCCGGCCCCGCCTTGAGGATGAAGTCCGCAACCTCGTTGGCGATTCGACCTCGGGGCTTCACGCGATGGTCGGCGTAGTGGAAGAGCCACCGCTTCGGCATGTGGATTCGCTGGTCTCCGTGCCCCTTCGGCAAGCTCGGAACGACGTTCTCCATCAGCCACTTGTCCTTGCGGATCTTCCGCACGGGCATGTCCCGGTTCACCGCGTAGTACTCGCGGCCGTCGTCGCAGACCATGCCAATGGAGATCAGCTCGATGGTGTGGCCGTCCTCCAGGAACTCCAGGTCGTAGTCGATGCCCGTCACGCGATCACCGCGAATCCGTGCCTCTTGCCGAGGCGTTCCAGCGATGCCCGTCCGGGGATGCCGTCGGCGGCCGTGCTGGTGTACCCGCCTCCGGCGGCCGAGCGCTGCCACTTGGCGTAGGCGTCGACTGTGGTGGTGCCGTAGTGGCCGTCCGAGTAGGTCTTGGCCAGCAGTCCAGCGTCGACGAGCGCGGCCTCGACGGTGCGCACCCCGGCATAGGTGACCGGGGCCCCCGCTGCCGTCGGGTTCGATTGGGCGGCGGCGATGAGCTTCGACAGGTCGACGACCGGCTTGACGGGCACCGGGAGCGGCTTCGGGGCGGTGACGGTCTTCCCGAGGCGGCCGTCGATGCGGGCCCGCATGCTGTCCATCGTGAAGCCCAGCGGGTCGACCTTCCCTGGCTGCCACTCCTTGTGACCGATGACGGAGCGCTCCGTCCACCCGTGATGGCGGCAGATCGCTGCGGACACCCGCTCGATGGCCAGCAGCTGCGCCTCCGGCCAGGGGTCCTTGCCGTTGCCGAGGTTGATGCACTCGAAGCCGTAGAAGTGCCGGTTGCCGTCGACGGTGGCCTCGTTGTCCGCGGGCAGGGTCTTCTCGTCCATGACGGCGCGCAGCACGTCGTCGTCGCCGAGCCCTGCGTGGTTGGCGCGGCCGTAGCCGACGAGGTGGACGACGCCCTGCTTGTCGATGACGCCGTGACAGAGGGGCCCGGGCAGGCCGGAGTAGCCGTCGCGGCAGATCTTCACCGAGGCGTCGGTGCCGGAGGTGACGGTGTGGTGGATCATCACGCCGTAGACGGGACCCCACGGGCCCTTCGAGTTGCGGTTGCGCGTCTCCCAGTTGCCGACCTCGACGACGGTGAGACCTTCAGCTCTGAGGATCTGCGCGAACTTGGATGCGGTGGGCGGTGTGGCCA
Source organism: Streptomyces sp. ActVer (assembly GCF_027270795.1). Classification (NCBI taxonomy): domain Bacteria; kingdom Bacillati; phylum Actinomycetota; class Actinomycetes; order Kitasatosporales; family Streptomycetaceae; genus Streptomyces; species Streptomyces sp. ActVer. Next base: position 21,907 of record NZ_JAPWHT010000005.1, on the reverse strand, counting down.
TGGTCAGGCCTCCTGGGCGGGGTGGATGGAGAGTTTGAACTCGGCGAAGGTCAGTCGTCGGGCTCGGGTGTCGCCGTTGTAGACCTGCAGGGCGATCGGCGTGCCGGGGTGCACAAGCATCTGGTGCGTGTAGGTGGCTCGTTGGGTGCCGGGGGTGGGTGCGCGTTCGTCGGTGGCGGTTGCGTCCCAGCCGGTTGTGAGCTTGAGCGGGTCGCGGACGAAGCGGGCGCCGTATTGGCGGTAGGTGCCGGATTCCCAGCGGACCATTGCGGTGAGGATGCCGAGGCCGTCGACGGCGGGCCAGATGAGGCCGGCCCGGTCGTCGGTGCGCCAGTCGGTGATCGGCTTCCCGATGGGTTGGGCGACTTGGTGCATGCGGTGTTCGTCCCAGGACTCGGCTGTGCCGAAGGGGAAGCGGACGGTGTGGTAGCCGTCGGCTGGGATCGTCTGTGGCTGGTCGAGGTGGAGGGAGCAGTAGGGGATGGTCACGGGGTGGCCCTTTCACCGGGGTTGCGGGTTCGGGTTCACACCGAAACCGCACGCACCTTTGAATCATAGGCCAAAGCCTGCACTTCACCTATGAATCCAAGGCATACGGTACTCTGCGGCTCGGGGAGGTCTACCGGTCCTTGCCCTCCCTGATCGCGGCGGGCCTCTTCTGGCAAGGGGCAGGCCCGCCGCCACCCTTGCCGCCACCCCTGCCGAGGAGCACCGATGCCCCCACCGATCGAAACCCGGGCCGCCGCCAACATGCGGCGCCTCCGCGAAGCCCGCGACATGACCCAGATCGAACTCGGTGAGCGCGCCGCCAAGCTCGGACACACCATGAATGAGCAGCGGATCTGCGGCCTGGAAGCCGGACGCCGGCGCATGAACGTCGCCGATCTTTCGGTCGTCGCCGCAGTCTTCGACGTCACCTGCGAACAACTGCTCTCCCCCGACCCGGACGCCCTCTTCGGGACTCCCCCAGCCGTGAGCTACGCGGTGACGGTCGACGGCGGAATGACTCAGGTCGTGACAGCGGACCGCACTGAGGTCGACCCGGACGGCTGGCTCAACTTCCATCTGCGCGGCGAGCGGGTTTTCTTCGCCCCCGCCAGCCGCGTCCTCTGCGTGCAAGTCGCGGGCGGCTCAGGCAACAGCAAGGAGGGCGGGTCGTGACCGACCGGACGTCCACCGACGCCGAGCCCGCGGACCTGCCGATGGAGCTCAACGTGATCCGGCTGGAGACCGCACTCCATCTGATCCGGTTCTCGCTGGATAGGTTCATTCGGGCGGGCTTCAAGCCGTCTCCCGAGTATTTGCGGGATCTCCTCGACCGGATCACGGACGATCCCGGCGACCCGTGCGACCGCGATCAGCAGTACGCGCGGGCAGAGGCAGCCGAGGCGACCGTCGCCCGTGTGCGCGCAGAGTCGGCCCGCATTCGGGCCACCACCCGCACGTGGGAGCCCGTCGCCGACCTCATCGACGCAGCCCTCGCCGGGCCGGTCCGGGAACAGCGGGAGCGCCCTGTTCACCCGGACGGCACCCCGTACCGCTACCACGAGATCGTCGCCGAAGGCTGGGGCCACTGCGACGGCTGCCGCATGTGGTCGACGGCCACCCCTGAGCGGCCTCACGAATGCTCCGAGGCGTACATAAAGGGACCCGTCATCGCCACGGCCCGCATTGCGCTGGACGTGACGCCCGGCGGCAGCGTCACCATCGACGGCAAGGAGATCAGCGATGACGCACGATGACGCGACATCTCAGAGGGTGGCCCTGGTGACGCAGGCCTGCATGGAGGCATCGGAGACGATCGCGCCCATCCTGGACTCCGCCGAGGGCGTCAAGGCCAACATGGTCGGGCGTGGCTGGAGCGAGGTGAACGCCGAGCAGGTGGCGACCACTTATGTGCAGGGCATGCTGAAGCGGGTCATCGAGGTGGCGACGTGAGCCGCCCTCCGAAGAAGCTCTCGCTCGACGCCTGCCGGACGAACCCGGCCCCGGTGACGGCCGCCGAGTACGACGTCACGCCCGGCCTGCACGAGTGGATTGAAGGCGAGATCAAGCGGCGGGAAGAGGCGGCGCAGGACGCCACCGAGGGGCCGTGGTCTGCCGAGCACCCGGAGGGGCGCTGGGGTGACGATCCCGAGGCTCGGCTGATCGGACGCGGCAAAACCCTCGGCACCCTGAGCAACGACTACAACGGGCACCTCAACGCCGACCACATCGAGCTCAACGGCCCCGACGTAGTCCTACGCCGCTGCGCCTCCGACCGGAAGATCCTCGCCGCGCTCCCGTACACGACGAGAGTCATCAACCCGGGGTACGGCGCACAGTCGGCCGGGTTCGGGTGCGAGACCTGCCATGACTGGGACGGTGTCCCCGAAGGGCGCGGGAACTGCGCCACCATCCTCGCCCTCGCCGAAGGCTACGGACTCGAACCGGCAGACGAGGCGGACGTGGAGGCCATCCGTGGCTGAGCAGCTTGAGCGCGTCACAGGCTTCGTCGACCCGAAGACGGGCCACAGCTTTGCAACTGGGCCGATCGCCGAAGTCGGCCGCAAAAACGGACAGCTCTACTTCGTCATGCAGCAGCACCCCGACCGGGAAGGCCGAGCCATGGATCTCCATGCGTGGATCACCGGACAGGTCGCCCTCACTGAACGACTGCTGGACGAGAAAGAATGGCCGCCCAGTCAAGCCGAGGGCGTCCGGCTTCGTTGCGAGTCGGACCGCCGCATCCTGGCGATCCATCAGGCTGTCAGTGACGGCTACTCGCAGCCCTTCTGTGACGGCTGCGGTACGGCAGGGATCTGCGACGACCCGGTCACCGAGAACATCAATGACTGCCCCATCCTGCTCGCCATCGGTCACGCGCACGGCCTCACCCCGGAGATCCTTGCGACTCTTCACCGGCCGCAGGCGCCCGAGCGTCCCCGCGCCGAGCCGAGCGTCATGGGCAGGGCTGCGGCCGAAGTGTGGGGAGAGCAGATCCTCGCCAGCCTGCGCGACGTACCCGCCGCACTACGCGGACCCAACTGGAAGGCAGGCGACGCGTGAGCGACAGCCCTCAACCCCTGCCGGACGCTGACCTGTTGGCCTGGTCGGTGGTGCTGGAGTATCGGGCACAGCAGCAGCGCGACAGGATCGCGATCTTGCTGCTGCCGTTCCCGCCTTGCCCCACCTGCGGGGAGACCGTCCTGAGCGTGGAATCGTCGCGTTCGTTCCAGCGGGACCTCGACAGCCAGCGGCTCATCATGCGGCCGTGCGAGCACGTCTACGCGGTCACCGATGACGACATTCAACGCGTCCAAGGCCACGCGGGCGACATGCTGTCGGCGATGAGGGCAGTCGATAACGGCTGGGGAGGTGAGCGCGCCTGGACCACCGCCGAAGTCGCCCAACAGGCCGAGGCCCGCATCGGAAAGCCCGCGCCAGTTGGCTCCGATCCCGGAGTGGATCGGCAGGCTGTGGTCGTCCTCTCCGCTCTCCATCGCAGCGCTGAGTCTGATGTGTCCCGTGTCAGCGCCCTATACGAGCGGTGGGTCAAGGCCGGACCGCCGCCGCTCGGGACGTCCTTGTCCCGCTGGTGGGATCGGCGGCTCATCGAACTGCACGACGCCATCAATCCGACCGAGGAGAAGCCCCGATGACCATTGCTGTGGATTTTGACGGCGTGATCCATAGGTACGGCAACGGCTGGCACGACGGCACGATCTACGACGACCCGATGCCGGGCGCCCTCGACGGCCTCAACGAGTTGATGCGGCGCGACGCCGTGTTCATCCACACCAGCCGCGACCCGCAATCCGTCGCCCTATGGATCGTCGAGAAGCTCGGCATCACCGCCACCTGGGAGATGGAAGGCGCCCGACCCCACGAGTTCTGGAACGAACGGGGCCGCGTCCTCGTCACCAACCGGAAGCTGCCCGCGCAGGTGTACATCGACGACCGCGGGCTGCGCTTCGAGAGCTGGGAGCAGACCCTGGCCGCGCTGGATACGCCGTGACTGACCCCGTACTCGAACGCCTCAAGGGTGAGGGCAGCGTCATCGACATCTACGCCGTCGGTGCCCTCTCCGACCTCTCGTTCTTCGTCCACTCCATCGATCGGCCCGCCGCGCGCCGCAAGTTGCGGTACGCCGCAAAGGGCATGCTCGACCGCGCTCGCCGCCGGGAATGGCGTGCGCTGCGCAGCTACTTCAACGGCTACCTCGCCGAGCATCCGACCCTCGGGTCGCGAGCGGGGCATGGCTGGACGCGCGGTAGGGCGGCGCGCGACCTTGCCCGGCATTTGATCCTGGAGGAGCGACTCAAGGAGGTCACCCGCCTGATCGACGGATTGAAGAAGCCGTGATCCGTCGCGTCGGGCACACGGCTCTGCTGCTCGTGCTCGCTGTAGGCGCTTGCGTGATGGTCGTCTTTTTCAACGACCGGGATCCGCAGGTGGCGGTGTGCGCGCTGGCCGCGTGGTGCTGCTTCCTCGTCGGCATCTGGAAGGCGCCACGACCATGACCGAGCCCGACGCCTACGACCGCTTGCTCGCCATCCTGGACGGTGTGCGGGAACGGGCAACCAACTCCCGCCAGGAAGACTTCAGGCTCACCGGCCGCTGGAACCCCGAGTCGCAGCGGGTCGCCTACCTCTTCGGTAAGGCGTACTGGTGGGACGCGGATGCCGACGGGCGGCTCGCCCTGCGGCGCGCAGACTGGATGTGAGTCTGGCGGAGGCCCTGGGTTCAACCCAACCCGGGAGCACGGGGTTCGCGCGGGCCTCCGTGGACCACCCGATGATCTGCCGGGCGGCGCTCCATCCACGAACAGCCTACTGGGCCCGCCCGACGCGCACGGTGAGCTGCTGCCCGTAGGCGGCCCGGTACTGGTCCGGCGTGAACGCCCGGCCGTCCGCCAGGAACACCGGATCCACCCGCGCCCCGCCCGCCGCCTCCACGTCGGCAACCAGGACCCAGCCCACGACGATGCCCGCAGGAGGGATGTTCGTCGTATCCATGTCGACCGGGGCCGCCACCTGGACGCGAAGACCATCCAGAGCGGGCAGCATTCCGAGGATCCCGCCCGAGCCCGCGTAGTCCCTCATGGGCGTCACGCCGCCTCGAAGAGGATCCACGCGACCGTCGACGTGTCCGCGTTCGACGACGAGGTGATGGTAAAGCTCGTGCCATTGATCTTTGTCGCGGAGAGGTGACCGAGAGTCCCGCCTCCAGCCTGCCGGAAAGACGCGACGCGAGTGTTGGCCGTGACAGAGGTGTTGGTCACTGTCACGGTCCCGGCCACCAGGGTCGCGACACCCATGCGGGCGTTCGTGCCCTCCTTGATGGCGATGCCGCCGCCCGCGCTGCCCATCTGGAAGGCATTGGCCGCATTCGACCAGGACGTCCAGCCACCGTTGGTCTGCCCGGCGTCCACGACCGTGTAGCCGGTGAACGTGGCGTTGCCTGCCGCGCCCCACGGCTGCGCGAACGCGTCGACGGGCGTGTCGGTGGCGCCCGTGCGCTCGCCGATATTCACGCCACGGCGCAAGATCACATTGCCGCCGCCATCCGACCAGCCTGCGGTGTTGGCGTGGAGGAACCCAGTGGACACGGACACGTAGGCGGAACCCTCGAAGCGGGCACCGTACTGGGGCGAATTGGTGGATGCGCCCCCGTCGTCCACGCCCGGATAGCAGATGATTCCGTCGATAACGACAGGAACCGTGGCATCGATCACCGCCAGGCCCGCATAGCCGCCCCCGCCGGCGCCTCCGTTGCGGCCGTCGCGGCGCACGTTGAGGCCGGTGATGAGGATTGGGGTGTTGCCGGTGGCGTCGATCAGCACACCATGCTGGCCGTTGCGGTCCGTTGAGCAGCCGGTCATCTGCATGCCGCCAGAACCCTGCCAGTCACCCCAAGCGCCGGTGAAGTGGTAGCCGTGCGATCCGTTCCATTCGGTGCGGCACGACTGGAGTTGGGTGTTGGTGCAGTTGGTGAGGACGATGCCTTGCGCGTAGCAGCCGATGACCTGCACGTCGTCCAGGGTCAAGTCGGTGTTGCCCTGGAACAGGATGCCGTTGGCGTGACAGTTGTCGATCATCACGTGGTGGAGGCGCCAGCTGTACGGGAAGACACCGTCAGTGCGGTCGGCGGTGGTCATGCCGTTGTTGGGCATCTGCCGGATGCACACGTTGTCGAAGACGACGTTCTGCACGTTGCCCTTGGCGAAGAAGCCATCGATCGTCGTGCCGGTGAGCTGGGAGCCGTCGAACATCAAATTGATGATGCGCTGCTCGCCGGAGATGTCTGGGTGGTCGCCGTCGTCCTCGCCGATGACCTGGACGACGGAGGTGCCGGTGAAGGGGGTGGCGGGCTGGATGAAGCAGGGGTATTCCGCGCCGGTCATGCCGGGCCCGATCATGAGGTTGGCGTGTGTGCCGAGCAGGGTGACGCCGTTTTTCAGGTCCAGTGTGGCGGTGGTCTTGTAGACGCCGCGCGGGAAGTAGACGATGCCGCCGGGCGGGCAGGCGTCGATCGCAGCCTGGATTGGCAGCGTATCGTCCGTGGTTCCGTCACCTTCGGCGCCGAATGTCGGGTCGGTGACGATCAGCCAGTCCAGCTGCTTGGGTAGTTGCGCTGCCGGGACCAGGCCCGTGCCGTCCAGTTGCGCCCAGCCGCCGGGCTCCCCTCCCTGCCCCATGAAGTCGGCGAGCACTCCGCCGGTGTCGATGGCGGCCATGGCGTACCGCTTGGCGTAGCCGAAGTCGACGTACAGGGACGTCACTCCATCCGGCCCCATGAAGGCGACGGCACCGTCGGCGTCCGCGGTCACCGATGTGATCGGCGTGCCGGTCAGGGTCGTGAGGTCGGTGAGCTGGGTGCCGCCGGTGAGCGCCGTCCAGACGGTGCCCACAGCTGCAGGCCGGACGAGGAGCTGATTGCCGACGCGCTCCATGGCGTAGTCCGCTGGACTGCCGCCGAAAAGGGACCTGGCCACAGGAGTTCTCTCTTTCTGCTTCTGCTCAGGCGAGCCAGTAGGAGCCGTCGATCGTCAAGACGTCGTTGGCGCGGATGTTGAACGGCCGGTTGGTCAGCAGGTTCAGCGAGTTGGGGGTGTCGAGCACGCTGTTGCCCTCGGAGGTGGGGTAGCGCAGGCGGGCGATCTTCCCGGTGCCGTCGGTCGTCGGGAACGTCATGCCGATGCCGACCGCGCTACCCTCGTCGTTGCCCGAGGTGAAGTTCCAGATGAACAAGGAGCGGTGGGTGGCCACGGCGGGCAGGCCGGGTGGCAAGGTGACCTGGATCGGCTCCGTGTACTCGGGCGGATTGCCGGTCGGCTGCAGCTGGATCGTGACGTCGACCCGCTTCCCGATGCACTGGTAGCGGCCGACGTTCAGGCTGCCAGAACCCCAGTTGATGATCGTCCCGGCCGAGTTCCACACCGGCGTGTACGTGGAGTCGTCGACACCGACGCTGGCCAGCCACCGCCAGTCCGCGCCGTCGCCGACGTACACCTTGCCGTCCTCGACGAGCAACTGATTCTTGATGCTCGGCGGGCGCGCGCCGGGGATGCTCGGAATGACAGGGCGGCCGGTTAGGTAGCGGCGGTCGATCACGTTCGCCGCGGTGACGACGGAGGAGCTGGCCGCGACGGTGCACTGCGCAAGCGGGATCTCCCACACGCCACCCTCTTCCTGAGTGAGGGCCGGAGGGGTGGTTCCGCCGGTTTTGTAGACGGCGGTCACGGAATTCGCTGACATGCTGGCGCGGAGGACGACGAGGTCGATACGCGCCGTTCCGCCGGCGTTCGGCGGTACGTCGAGTGCCCGGGGGGTGTCGGAGTTGTAGTAGAACCCGTTGACGAACGCATTGCCGACATTCATAAGGACGGTGTCGGTGCCAGAGCCGCTGACCTTCAGTGAGATGTCGGACGCCTGGAGACAGTGCGCACCGTCGAGGCCCCACCGGCGCGCCATGCGGGACCAGTCGAGTTCATTGCTGATGGCGCTGCCGTCGAACGGCCCAGAGAACTCAGCCATGTCAGGCCGCCTTCCGTGTCTTGAGGCGCCCGATGTCCCGTTTGACCTGGGCGATGTACGAGTAGATGCGGGCGACTGTGCCCGTGCCTGTGGAGTCGCCGCCGACTGTGGCCTTCACTGAGGTGTCGCTGGCTGTGGAGGTGAGGGTCACTTCGCGGACGACCTCCGAGTACCAGGCGCCGCCGCGCAGTTGGGCGGCCACGGTGTCGCCGACCGTGTAGTCGCGGCCGTAGCGCAGCCTCGGAATGTCGATCGGCGACATGGACAGCGAGCCCTGGCCAGCCCCGTTGGCGAGGGCTTCGGCTCCGGCCTGGTCCATCTGCGCTACGAGGTCGACAGAGGCGGTGTCGACGGACGTCTGGTCGACGAACTGCTCGATGACCAGGCCGGGGAAGAGTGGGTCGGCTTGGTCGTAGGTCTTACAGACGCGTGGGCTGGTGCCGCCTCCGGCGACGACGATGGCGCGGGTGCAGGTGGGCGGGGTGGTCGAGTAGGAGGCATCGGTGAGGTTGCCCCGGCCGAAGCTGAAGCGCGCGAGGCCGGACAGGTCGGCCGGCTCGTACACCTGGAACTGCAGGTTGCCGCCGACCTGGATGACGCGAAAACCGAGCGAGGCCGCGGCGCCGATGTCCTGCAGGACGGTGAGCAGGTTGTCGAACTGGTTGACCTCCCGCACCAGGGCGGGCCCGTGGAGCCCGTTCGCGGCGAGCGTGATGAGCGGATTCTTGCGTGAGACCAGTGCGCCGGGTCCGGCGTTGAGGTTGACGAGGTTGCGCATGCCGGTCTCGACCGCAGCCACGTCGATCTTGTAGACGGAGTCTGTCTGTGATCCGATCGCCGCTGTCGGGTTGGGCCAGCACGAATACCGGGTGAGTACTTCGGTGTCGTCGAGGCCGCCGACCGTGAGCTTGCCGCCGCCCGAGTCGGATGCGCTCCTCGTCCAGTCGACGGTGCGGATCGGCCCTGACAGGACGGTGTCGCCCGACGCGGTCTTGATGATGAGCCCGTTGCCCTCAACGAGCAGGGCAGCGTTGTCGGAGTCGGCGGCGATGTCCATGCTGAACGCGCCGACCGCCCGGAACCTCGGGATGACGCTCAGGCTGGTGTAGTCGTCGACCCTGCCGATGCGTTCCAGGGTGCTGTTGCGGACGTAGACCCGCAGTGCCGTCGATGCCATAGCCGCCACTCCCCTACGACGCCAGGTAGCGGGGCTGGTAGGTCATGCGGACCGAGGTCGCCGACGTGGATCCGGCGACGGTCAGATCGAGGTGATTGATGCCCGCCTCAAGGGGCCACAGTTCGGAGTCGTCCGACAGGTCCGGCCACAGGTTCGTCACGCCGTTGAGGACCGCGGTCTGCCTGCGCTCGCGGGTGTCGATGACGATGACGTCGCCGCCCACGATGGTGTGGGTGAGGACGAGTTCCTTCACGATGGTGTCGCCGCTGAGCGGATCGGTGATCGTGTTGGTGAGGCTGACGCTGGTGGCCGGCCCGGTGATGGTCCATACCGGGTAGGCGACGTCGTCGCCGTCGTTGTCGACGGTGACCTCGCCGAGCACTTGCGAGTCGCCGACGACGAGCGGCAGGATCGGGAAGAACGTGCCGCCCGCCGCAGCCCTCCACTCTTGGCTGACTTCAGCGCCGATCCAGTACGGGGACGGGCAGCCAAATGTGATGGCGTTGATGCACCAGCGCTCCCCCGCGGCGTCACGGGATTCGTCACCTTCGAGGCCGCCGGCGTAGTAGGCGCGGATGCTGCGGGCCGCGCCGTCCGGCTGCGTCAGGGTGAGGGTGCCGACGCCGCGCTTCGGGTTGAGGGAGCGGATGAAGGAGCGTCGGCGGGCAAGGTAGGCGGCCCGGGAGTCGTGCATCCAGAAGGCGAGCGGGAGGACGATCTCTTTGCCCTGGGCTCGGACGTCGCGGAGTTCGTAGCCGTCGATGCCGGGGCTTTCGTCGGTGGTGAACTGGTAGCTAGGCATGTCGAGGCCCTTGGCGCCGGGCTGTAGCAGCCAGCCGTTCTCCCAGTCCGACAGCATCGTGACCGCGCCGTAGGGGTCGGTGAACGCTACGGCTGGCATCTGGTTGATGAGCGTCGGCCACGGCGGCCCGGTGGGCGGCTCGGGTGTGATGTCGGTCGGGGGGACGAGGATGGGCATGTCAGCCTCCGACCAGGACAGGGCGGTTGAGCATGTCGTCGATGGCGAGGGCGTCGAGGATGCTCTTGCGGGTGGCGACCTCGCGGACTGCGGCGTTGTAGTGCAGGTGCCGGTCGCCGCCGTTGTTGACGGTGGACTGGTTCTGGATGCGGGCCACGGTCGCGGAGGCGCTGGCACGCACGGCGTTGGCCATGCGGGCGGCGGCGGCCTGAGCGCGTGGCACGGTGTCCGAGACGCCCTTGACGAAGCCGAGGCCGGTGAACCGGCCCAGGCCGCGGAGGATCTGTGACGGGCTCTTGATCCTCAGCTCGACCTTGATGGTCTTCTGCACCGCCTTGGCGATCTTCGCCATCTGCGCTTCGATCAGCTTCTGCGTCGAGGCGAGACCGGTCAGATAGCCCTTGCCGGAGTTCGCACCGGCGTCGTACATGGCGTCCGCAGCATCGAGGCCGAACTGGCTGGTCGCCTTGGTGATGGCGTCCTGCGCAAGGTTGATGTCCTTGAACTGGCCGGGTGTCGCATTGACGAGGGCTTGCGCGTAGGCGGCACCGGAGTCCGGCCCGGCGGCGATGATCTGCTGCAGGAGCGTCTTGGACAGGCCGCGCTGGTTGAGGGTCTGCAGGTTCTTCCCGAACGTCTTCAACTGACCGAGGCGCACGTTCAGCCCGGCCAGGATGCCGCCCGCGTCGAAGGTGTTGCCGCCGTTGGGCAGGCCGGTGAGGGAGGTGAACTGGGCGGCCTGGTTGGTGGCGTCGGCGGCGAACGTCTTCGCTGCCGTGATCTTCGCTGCGATGTCGTCACGCTGCTTGGACAGGGCCTGCAGCGCCTTGTTCTGGGCGTTGACCTGCTTGATCAGCTTGTCATCGAGGGTCGTCTTCACGCCCTTGAAAGCGTTCTTCAGGGCGGTCGCGACCTTCTTCATCGACGCGTCGATCGCAGCGGCCGTGCCGGTCAGCGACTTCAGGAAGTCGCCGCCCACCGATGCGGCGATAGGCCCGGTGTCGATGCGCTTGCCGCCGACACGGATGATGCCACCGGAGGCGTAACCCCCAGACCAGCCGCCGCGGTTGACGCGGACCGATCCGACGATGCCGCCGCCCGCATACCCGCCGGGCCGGTTGTAGGCCTTCGACAGGGAGCCGTACCGGCTGAGCGCGTACCGCATCGACGCGTAAATGTTGGCCATCGGGTCGACCGAGACGCCGTACAGCTTCGGCCCGGTGTTCTTGTACTTCCCGGCGTAGGCCGCGAACGTCCCCTTGATCACCTGCATGAGGCCGACGCTGGGCGTGCCGTTCTTCCAGTTGATGTCCGACCGGTTGACGGCCTTGGGGTTGCCGCCACTCTCCTGGTTCATGCGGCGCAGTGTCGTGTTGGCCAGCGACAGCGACTGATGCACCTGCCCGAGGGCCTGCTGGACAACGCCGCGCCACCGCTGGACGCCAGTGCCGCCATCAGCGCCACCGGTCAGGTACTTCATCGGGTCGACGCTCTTGCCGCTGACCCGGGCCTCAAGGTGCAGGTGCGGGCCGGTGACGTTGCCGGTCGCCCCGACGGATCCGATGCGCCCGCCCTGCTTGATGGAGGCGCCGGCCTTGGCGACCATCGACGACATGTGCGCGTACAGCGACGCGAGGCCGCCGCCATGGGAGACGGTGACGTGCTTGCCGTAGGGGCCGCCGGACTGGACGGACTTGACGGTTCCGCCGTCGACGGAGACGACCCTCGTGCCGGTCTTGGCGGGGAAGTCCAAGCCGGTGTGACGGCCGGAGGACCACATGAGGCCCTTGACGCCGAAGCGGGTGCCGTAAGGGGCGTTGACGGGCTTCATCCACTGCCCGGACGCGGGCGGGATGTCCTTGCCGCGAATCCAGTCGATGGTCTTGTCGATGAGCCCGATCGGCGCCTGCCCGATCATGCCCTTGTAGGTGTTCTTGTTGCTGCCGAGGGCCTTGCGGATGCCCGATTTGATGGGCTTGAACGCGGACTCGGCGAGGTCGGCGAGCCCGCCGCGGGCTACGTCGGCGCCCTTCTTGAGGACGCTGCCGACGCCGGAGGCGATGCTGGATCCGACGTCGGACAGTCCGCCGAAGATACCGCCGTCCGCGAAGCCGCGGAACTGGGACAGGGAACGCCCCTGCATGGCGGCCTGGTTCACGGCGTGGAGGCGGGCTCGCTCATACGGGTCGCGCATGGCCTCGGAGACGTAGACGCCTTCGCCGCGGCGCATGGGAACGAGTTGGTCGTCGCCCTGCCGGAAGGTACTCCAGCCGGGGAGGATGCCGCCGCGGGCGAAGCCCTTCGGCATCGACATCTTCTTGAGGTCCGGAACGCCCGGGATCTTGGCTGCGGTGGCGTTCCACACCCGCACGACGCCGTTGTTGTAGACCGTCTCGATCCAGAACTTGATCGGCGCCTTGACGAGGTTCTGGATGCCCTTCCAGATGCCGCCGATGCCGTCCCGGATGCTGCGGAACATGTCCTTGAGCCGGTCGCCGAACGCGGAGACGCCCTCGCGGACGGCCTTCCAGGCGCCGGAGGCGATGGACCGGACGCGGCCCCAGAAGTCGGACCAGATACGGACCGCGCCGTCCTTCAGTCCGCGGAACAGGTTGACGATCCCGTCCTTGATCGCGGTGACGATCTCCTTCAAGCGCCGCCACAGGCGCGCGAACCAGTCGATGGTGCCGCGCACAATGTCGGGAATGATCGAATGCCCGAGGAGGATGTCGAACAGGGCCTTGAACTTGTCGACGACCCATTTCACGGCCGCAGTGCAGGCGTCGGTGAACGCGGTGAACCAGCCGATCACGGTGCTGATGATCGGCACCAGGAAGCCGATCGCCCCGGCCAGAACGCCCGTGAACAGTTCGGCCAGCATCACGATCAGCGGCAGCAGTGGGGTGATGACCTGCAAGGCCAGCGTCAGCAGCGACACTGCGAGTTCGGCGAGCGGAGGCAGGAGCGGCATCAGCGCCGTCATGATCGGCGGGAACAGCGGGGCCAGCTGGCCGACGAACAGACCGAACGCCTGCACAATCGGAACGAGCGCCCCGACAACCGGCAGCAGGCCCGTCACCAAGGCACCGACGAGGATCGTCAGGCTTTGCCCGATCGCCGGCAGGAAGGGCGCCAGCGCGGTGACGATCAAGCCGAGCAGCTGGCCGATCGGCTGCAGCAGTGGCATCACGGCCTGCACCAGGCCGACGATGATGGCGCCGACGTCCGTCACGATCGGCAGCAGCGCGTCGATGATCGGGCCGAGCGCCTCCCCCAGCGTGGCGAACAGTTCGCCGATGACCGGCCCGAGCTTCTCCGCGAGCTGCGTGATCACGGGGGCGATCGCAGCGAGCAACGGCAGCACCGCCTGCAGGGCCGCACCCAGCGCCCCAGCCAGCAGCTTGGCTACCGCGTTGGCTGCTTTAAAAATTTCGGTCAGTGCCGCCTGGACCTCGGGCAGTTCGATGACCCGGCGGATCTCCTTCAGTGCGGCGCCGATGACGCCGAAGAAGTCGCCTCCCGCCGCTGAGGCTGCCTTGAAGATCCCTGCGAAGGTTCCGCCGAGGTCCCCCAACACTTCGCCGAACTTGAGGGCGACGTCCAGCGCGGTGTTGATGGACTCCTCGAGGTTGCCGTTCTCCAGCCCCTTCGCCAGCTTCTCCATGGCTCGGTCCATGGCCGAAGCGGCGCCGCGGGTGATGCGGTCGAACGCCGGCTGAGCTGCGATGGAGAGTTGGGCGAAGCCGGTGACCAGCTGGCCAGGAACCTTGTTGAGGTTGCCGAGGCTGGAGCGGATGCCGTCGAAGACCTTCCCGAGCTGGCCGGTCTTCTGCAGGTTGGACACGGCGGTGAGGGCGTTGAGGCCCATTGTGTTGAGCTCGCCGGCCGCGCCGACCAGGCCGGTGCGCACTGTCGGCAGGATCTGCCCGCCCACCTGCTGTAGACGCGTACCGAGACCCTGGAAGAGCCTGTCCTGGACGTCGAGGCGCATGTCGCGCCAGGCGGGCGCCATCTGCTGCAGGATGCCGACGAACTGGCGGGCATTCGGGGAGAGCTTGGACAGCGCCGTGTCGACCTTGCTGGTCTGTACGGCAACGTTCTGGTGCGCGTCGGCGACCTGCCGCGCCGCATCCGCTACCGCGCGGTGCGCGTCCTGGACGGCACGCTCCTGCGCGGCAACCTGCTCGCCGGCCTGCCGGATCTTCTCCTGGGCCTGGACGACAACCTCGGAGCCGTCGACGCCAGCCGCGTTGGCCGCCTTGGTGTCGGCGGCGAGCCGCTGCTGCTGCCGCGACTGCTCCTCGGCGGCAGCCCGCGCGCGTTCCAGGGCGAGGTCCGCCTGCCGGATTTGTAGCTGGGTGGCGGTGGGGTCGGTGCGGACGGTGGCGAGGTCGATTTCGGCCTGCTCGACGTCGAGTGCGGCCTGCTTCTGGTCGAGGTAGCCCTGCTTGAGGGCCGCGTTCATGTCCTGCAGGTCTCGGGTGGCCTGCCTTCGAGCGACGGACAGTTCGGCCTGGGTCTGGCGTTCGGCACGCTGTGCCTGGGCGAGCTGGCGCTGGGCGTCGCTGACGCCGCGATGGGCGTTGGCGAGCTGCCGCTGCGCCGACTCGACGCCCTTGGTGGCGGTGGCCGCGGTCTTGGCCTCCGCGCCCGTGTCGGCGAACGCCGCCTTGATGGCATCTCCGACACCCTTGGTGCCGATCTTGATGGCGGCGAATCCGCCGAGGAGAGTAGCGAGCGCAGGCGCGGCTGTTGCTGCCAGGGGGCCGAGCTGAGCAATGGCCGACCCGAGGGACGCGATCGAGGGCAGGGCAAGAATGGCCGCAGCCGCGAGCTTGGCTATGCGCCCCGACAGCAGCCCGACCCCGCCACTGCTTCCCCCGCTGCTGGACCCGAGGTTGCTCAGGCCGAGGGTGAGGGCCGAGAGGCCGATCGTGCGGACGCGCACGTTGGCGGTGCGGGTGCGCGCCACGAAGTTCAGCGCCGTGTTCGCCGCGGCCGTGTCGGCGCGCGCCTGGACGGTCATCTGCCGACGCCGCGTCAGGTTGGCGATGTCGTCCGCGGCAACCCGGGTGTCTACGTCGACACCGATCCGCATCCGACGGCGCTGGATCAGGTTGCGGATCTCCTGGGCCGCGACGCGGGTGTCCACAGAGGCGCGGATGTTGACGACGCGGTCCGCGCACAGCTTGTCGAGCTGCTTCTTCGCCGTGCTGTAGGCGGCCTGCTGGACCTTGGGCAGGATGTCGACGGTCCGCTGGCCGAGGATGCCCTGCAGTTTCTGCTTGGCGCCTGCTTCGTCGAGGTCGACGGTGACCTTGAGGGTGCGGTCGGCGGTGAGTTTGACGATGGCTGCGGTGGCGGCCTTGTCGTCGAGCTGGGCGGTGATCTTTACGGTGCGGTCCGCAGTCAGCTTGGCAAGTCCGGCGACGGCCGCCTTGTCGTCCAGGTCCGCCGTGAGCTTGACGGTGCGGTTCTTGCCGAGCTCGCCAAGCTTCGTCTTCGCTGCCGCCGTGTCGAGGTCGACGCGGACCTTGACGACGGGCTTCATCTTCCGGACCGCAGAATCAATCTTGCCGGTGATGATCGTCCCGGCCAGGTCGCCAGCGAGAACAGCTGGCTGGCGGATGGCCTTGGGAAGTTCGATGCGGAGCAGGTCGCCGAAGCGCGACGTGTCGGGCGTCAGTGATACGCGGGTGCGTCCGACGACGGTGGCCTCGGTCATCCTGCCCCTCCCCTCCTACTGCGCGGTTTCGAGTTCGCGGATCCTGCTCTGCCACAGTTCGATCTCCGCCTGATCGGACTGTGCTGCGCCGGGCGAGAAGGAGTTGAGGTATTCCTCGCTGCGCCTCTTCGCTTCCGTCTCTGCTTCGTCGTCGGCGTCGTGGGCTTCGAGCCGGGGCGACTGGACGGGCTGCATCTCTGGTGGCTGGCCTTTGAGGTGGGCCGTCCACAAGATCCGCACGAGCATCAGCAGCACGTTGTACTGGGCTGCTGCCAGGAACGTCGCCGAGTTCCAGCGGCGTCCCTCGGTGTCCCCGGCTTCTGCCGATTTGGTGGCCGAGTCCTCGGGCAGGGCGTCGACCAGGTCGCGGAGTTCGGCCCAGTTCATTGACCCTTCGCCCCAGGACATGGCCCAGAACTCCTTTAGGCGGCGGCCGGGGTAGTAGCGCTGGATGTCGGCTCGGAGGCTCCCGGAGTGCTCGCGGAGGAGGTCGAGGAGCCGGAGCCTTCCCCCTCCGTCGTCCCGGCCTCGTCGGACAACTCCTCGACGATCTCCTTGAGTTCGCCGACGGTGAGCTTGCCGACCTTGACGAGCCGGTCGAAGCTCTCCGGGGGGAGGGCGAGTTCGCGGAGCAGGCCGATGTTGGCGTCGCCGCCCTTCTCCTGGACTTCCTCGATGACTTCGACGGGCCAGTCGTCCTGGGTGGGCAGCGTGCAGACCTCCTCGACGCCCTCGGCGTTCTCGAAGTAGATGTCGACGAACTGGGTCTTGGCTGCGGACGCGCGCTGTGCGCGCATGGTCTGCAGGCGGATGACCTTGCGGTTGGGCTTGGACATGAGCTGTTCCTTCGTGGGCGAGGGCGGGGCGGGGGCGTGTCAGGTGGCCTGTCGTGCCGCCCCCGCCCAGGAGATGAGCGCGACAGGCCACCAGTCGGGGGTCAGGCGGGCAGGGTGACGTCCGTGATCATGTGCTGGACGGACTGGGCGCCGCCGGGCGCGGCCAAGGCCGTGAAGGTCATGCCGAAGTTGGAGGAGTCTTCGGCGGAGTGCTTGATGGCCTCACGGTCGGAGACCCCGCAGCGGGCGATCATGATGCGGTGTCGCTTCCCCGACATGATCACGTCGAGGCCGAGGGCGATCTCCACCGTGTCCGCGAGGGAGCCCGAGCCGAAGGAGATGAACTGCTTCGTCGCCGGGGGCCCGACAGCCGCCGCGGTCGAGTCCATGTTGGCGAGAGCGACCTGGTAGTACAGCGACAGCAACTCGGCGGTCGTCTGGCGGAACACGAGCTTGAACGTCTGGGTGCGCTTGCGCGCCAGGTCGATCACCGGGGCGTCCTCGCCCCACGCGTCGAGCTGAGTGCGCTCCTCTTCCAGCGCCTCCTCCAGGCCGTCCGGGGTCACGAACCCCAGATCGGTGAAGTCGCTACCCCAGGCCACCTCGGGCCCGACCGGGAAAGTGCTCCCGACCTCACCCATGTAGGCCTTGCCGGCTGTGCCGACGATGATGGTGGATGCGTCGCCCACGATGGGCCTCCTAGCTGGTCACACGGGGTGGGCAGACGCTCATCCCCAGAGTCATGCCGATGCGGGTGACGCCCGTGTTCGGCTCTTCCGGTCGGTCTTGCGGGCCGGTCTCCTGGCTGATGCCGGTGACGATCCCGTCGGCGGTGGCCTGGCCGGGGAGTAGCTCCCATTCGGCGCACACCCTGAGGGCGAGTTGCATGGCGGCGTCCACGTCGGCGGCTGGTGCGTAGCAGTCGACGGAGAAGCGGGGGTTGTCCCTGGATGCCGGGTCGGACCAGCCGCGCGCGTCGGCGACGCCGCCGATGCGCAGCACCCGCACGACCGGCAGTGCTGCGGTGAATGCGGCGCCCTCGGGTAGCTCCGATGTCACGAGGACGCCGTCGAGGGCGGCCGACAGAAGATCGATGGCGATCTTCTTGCCGTCGGGGAGGACAACCGGGGTCGCCATGGGCTACGCCTGCGCGCCTGCGGTCGTCGCGGCGACGAAGTCGCGCAACTCCTGCTTGGTCGAGGCGTCGGCCTTGCCCTGCTCCAGGCCGAGCTGGACGGCGTAGGCGCGCCACTCGTCGACCTTGGCCGAGTCGGCGGGCGGCCCCTGCTCAGGCTCGGCGGTCGGGGTGGTGGGCTCGTCGTTGTGCTCGACGTCGCCGACCTGTGCGGCGAAGCCCTTCCAGCGGTGCACCTCGTCGGCGGGTACGTCGATGACGTCCCCGGGCTTCTTGCCGTCGCGCCAGAACGTCAGTCGCATCTTCACGGTGTCGCCGTCGGCCATCAGATCTGCTCCCAGTCTTCAGCGAGCACGTCGCTCACGGTCGGGGCCCACGGCACGAAGCTGCCGTCGGCGGTGTGCAGCATCAGGTAGGGGCGGAACCGGCAGACGGTGCCCTCCTCGATGCCAGTCGCCTCAGCGGTGTTGGCGTTGATCGGGATGCCGTCGGGATAGCCCGCCTGACGCACGACGAACTGGCCGCCCGCGTTCCAGCCTTCGCGGGCAATCCGCCCGCCTCCCTTGAGCGCCCGGAGCGCGTCGCTGAAGTCCACTAGTGGTCGCCTCCTGCGGCGTCGAGTGCGTGCGAAAGCGTGTAGTGGGGGCGGTGGATGGAGCGGCCGTTGCGGTCGGTCTGCCGGGTGCCGTGCTCGACGAAGTAGGCGTAGTCGACGGCTGCGTCGACGTGATTCGTGCCGTCGTCGTCCACCTCTTCAAGCCGGTGAATCGACTCCTGATAGGCGCCCGTGAGGACCGGGGCGGTCGCCTTGCCGACCACGACGACCCGGTCCATGCGGGCCTTCATGTCGTCCTGCACCTCGTCGGTCAGGGGCAGTTCGAACTGGATCGCCTCTTCGTCGATGTCGACGTCGATGTCCACGAAGGTGGCCATCAGCCAGCCACCTCCTTCAGGTCGACGACCTGACCGGACAGCGGGCCGGACAGTTCCGGCAGTGCCGGAACCCCGTCCACCTCCCAGGTACGGCCCCGCCATGAGACGCGCATCCACTCCGTGACCACCGGGGCTCGGGGCGGCATGAACAGGCGGGCCGTGGTGACCGTCTGATCCGAAGCCGACGTTGTCTCCGTCGAGCCGGTGAAGTCGACCGTCACCCGCCGCACGACCGTCGGTACGGCGTTGGGCCAGTCGCGCACCTGCTTGTTGTAGGCGCCCGCCACAAGTGGCGCGGCCAGCAAAGTCACTGTCTGCTTTCCGATCTGGCCCGGCATCAGTCCCACGTCCAGACGAAGCCCTGGAAGTGGCCTGAGGTGAGCAGGACGTCAGCGACAGAGTCCGCGATCCGTGGCGTGGCCCCCGCGCCCTGACCGACCGTGCGCCGCGTGAACGACCGCTGTCCGGTTGTCATCGACTGCAGATCGTTCTGTGCGCCGGTCTCGTCGTCGCGGTCGATCAGCCACTGCACCTGCTGTACGCAGGCGTCCGACAAGGTCTGCTTCACAGCGGCATCGGTCTTGTCGTAGGCGAGCCCGTACAGCGCCCTGTCGATCGCCGTGGACGCCCGGGTGAGCAGGCGCACGGCATTCTCCGGCGCAGGCTCAGGGGCGAGCCACGCCTCCAGTTCACTGACGGTCGCATACGGCATCGGCTACTCCGCCACCTGCGAGTCGCCCTGCGCGTCCTCGACAACCTGGACGTGCTCCTGGCACTCCTTCTTCGTGGCCGTCGCAGCCTCCTCCTCGGGCATGCCGAGAGAGACCGCATAGGCTCGCCAGTCCGCGACGGGCGAGTTGGCGTTCGGCCGCTTCGCGTCACCATCGGGCTCGGCAGGCGCCGAAGACTCCTCCAGCTCCGGCGCCTCACCGTCGACCGGTACGAGGTGGCCGCGGGCGACCTGCTTGGCCATCTCGTCGGACAGCGGCTCGTCGAGGTGCAGGCGCAGCCCGCCCGCACCCTGATACTCGCGGCCCGCCATCAGAACGCCTTCGGCAGCTTGAAGACGGTGATCGTGCCGGTCGTGCCGGACGCGAAGTCGACGTACAGCTTGCTGCCCTGCTGCTGAAAGCGGGCGGAGGTGAACGGGCCGAGGAACTCGACGCCGGTCGTGGCGGCGGCCGTTGTGGCGGAATCGCCCTGGCCACCCATCCAGGCCTGGGTGCCGGTGCCGGCCTTGACGGTGACGACCTTGGTCGTGCCCGCCGTGTTGGTGACCCGGATCAGCGTGCGCTCGGGGTCGGCGGAGTTGATGACGACGCCGTTGGTGACGAGTGTGGCGTCGATGGTCGTTCCGGCCACGTCGGTGAGGTGGCCGTTGGGAACGAGCGGGGTGTAGGCGACTGCTGTGCGAGGCATGGGAGGGCTCCCGGGGTCTGGGTCAGATGCGGCGACGAGGATCACGCGGGGACGGCACGTACTACGCCGGGTCGATGAAGGCGATCGCGATGCCCGTCGGCCGCAGGAGCTTCGCGCCGTACACGTGCAGGCCACGGATGGCGTCGGCGATCGTGGTCTGCAGGCGCAGTGCCTCGGTTTCGAGGATCTGCTCGGCGTAGGTGATGGCCCCGGGGTAGCCGGCCTGGATGACCTGGACGTCGCCGGTCGGGACCGGGACGTTGTTGGATTCGAGGATGTCGAATCCGGCGGCACGGCCGACCAGGCCGTTGCGCAGGCCCTCGCTGGTGCCGGACGCGTCGACCTTGACGAACCGGTCGTCGTTCAGCATGGAGCCGATGAACTCCGGGGAGCCGACGACGTAGCGGCCTTCCTTCGGCACGTTCGACCTGTTGAGCTTGGTGCGCAGCGGGACGAGGACCTTGGAGTAGGCGTCGGTCGGCGCGGTGAAGGTGTTGATGGGGGCGCCGGTGGTGCCGAGGGTGTTCGCCGAGGCGACGCCGGTGTAGAGGCTGGCGACGTAGGCGTCAGCCTTGTCGCGGAGGCCGTAGGCCGCGTTCTGCGCCATCTGCGTCATCGGGTTGGTCAGTGCCTGCGCCTTGTCGACGTCGTCGATCTTGAAGGCGAAGAACTTGCCCTGATCGATGATCAGGTCGGTTCCGGCGGTCTCGATGTCCTCGTAGGTGACCGTGGTGCCGGGCGTGTAGTCCTGGATCGTCGGGTCGCCGATGGTCGTGATGTGGACGCTCTGACCCTGCGTGCGGATCTCGCCTTCGTAGTTGCGGTTGACCAGCTCGGGCTGCGCGTAGACCAGCGAGTTCCGAAGCGCATCCAGAAGGAGAGCGCTCCAGATCTCGGGCTTGAAGTTGTTGATGGACAACGGAGGCTCCTAGTGGCCTGTCAGCCGCCCAGGTGGGCTTTGAGGCGCCCTTCCTTCACGGCCTTAGCGATCTCTTCGGGTGTCATCCGCGCCACGTCCGCTGCACCCAACTGCCGCTTGCCGCCCGGGGCCCCGTCCATCGGTGCGCCACCTGCGGGGGTGGGCTCCGGCTGCTGCTGCGGCACCTTGGCCGCGAGCTTCGCGTTGGCGTCGACTGCCGCCTTCACGGCCTTGCCTACGGCCTCGTCGAAGTCGGCCGCTGAAGGGTCGAGCTTGGCGATGGCGTTGGCGAAGCTGCGTGAGTCGAGCAGTGCGTCGGGGTCGCCGCCGTGCTTCCCGGCCGTCTTGTAGACGGCGAGCTCGACCTGCGTCTGGCGGGCGCGATCGTCGGACGCCTTGGTCCGGGTCTGCTCCTCGGCCAGCTGCTTGGCGAGCTCTTCGGGTGTGGGCGGCTTCCTCTCGTCGGTCTCCAGCCCGAACGCTGCGGCGACCTTCTTCATGAAGGCCGTCTGGTCGTCCTGGGCTTTCTGCTTGTCCTCGGCGCGCTTCTGCTTCTGTTCGTCGACCTCGTTGCGGAGGTTTTCGATCGCTCGCATGGCGCGGTCGGGGTCGAAGTCTCCGTCGAACGTGGGCGCCTTGGCCTTGGGTTCGTCGGCGGGCTTCGGCGCGGAGGCCGGTTCGGAGGGCTTGGCGGGCGTTGCGGGTGCGGCCGGCTCTGGCGGAGTCGGTGCGGGTGCCGCGGGCTCGGGCGGGGTGGCCGGCTGGG
>NZ_JAPWHT010000059.1:0-33705 GCF_027270795.1 Streptomyces sp. ActVer | reverse complement strand
CGGGACCACGACCAGCACCAGCTGGAACACCCACCGAATCAGCCCAAGGAGGCGCAGTATGAACCCCGAGGTTTGTCCCGGCCCGTTCGCAGACGGGCTGGCTGAATGGACACGCCCAGACGCTGGCAGACGGAGGTGATGTGCTCCGAGATGAAGGGCTTGCCGTGGTCGACGACGATCGTCTCCGGCACCAGAGCCGGAGAGGCGACACCGCCCTTCTTGGCTTCCTCCGGCTCCTCCTCGTCCGGGTCGAGTGCCTTCCGCTCGACGAACACCGTGCGGGGAATGCCGTGGTCGGGCCACACGGCATGCGCTGGCCAGTCCTTGCCAGCCGGGCGGGGGCGGAAAGTCTGGAACATCACGGCCGCGACGTCGATGGACTGCGTGGACACGGGGGTAACCCTCACCCCGCACACGCACCGGTCGTACCAGTCCATCGCGACCGTCAGTTCGGCCTGGACCCACTTCATCGTGATCGGGTCCATGGCGAAGACGTCCAGGCGCGTGGTGTCCATCAGCAGGTACTCGCCCGGCCGCGTGGGCCTCAGCTTCCCGTACGCGCCCGGCGGCCGGGTGGCGATGTCCCGGTTGCGCTTCGTACTCAGCCGGAAGGTCGGCAGCCGCCGCTCCAGCTCCTCAAGCCACCGGTATGCCGTCGCGCGACCGGGCAGCTTCACCTCGCCTTCGCCGTAGCGGGCCTCCAGGCGCGGGCCGACGGAGCGGATCACCTTCCCACGGGTCGGCTTCGAGTCCTTCCCGTGCTCGGCCATGATCTCCAGGGCCATCTCCACCCACCGCACGTCGGCCCGGCCCAGCCCTCCCATGTCGCCGCTCCCACGATCCGGGCCACCGCGTACGAGCCCGGCCTCCCGGTCGGTGAGGAAGGCGCGCACCCACCGCTTGATGGTGCGTACGCTCACACCCAACTCGGTGGCCTTCGCCTCGTACCGCTGCAGCTTCGGCACCGTGGTCGCATACTGCGACCGGGGCTCTCCAGGCTCCACGAGTTCGTCGCTGCCCGACCGGAAACCGGTCAGGACCTCGTTGATATGGGCAGCCCGCCCCCGAACCTCGGCAAGCTCCTCTTCGCCGAGCAGGGCGAACAGCACCGAAGCTGTCTCGCGGTCGTCGTCCGATTCCGGCCCCGGTCCGGTCGCGATGACCTCGGCCCGGCCAGAGGCGAGCACCTCGCGCAGCGACAGACGGAACCTGCGGCCCGGCCCGTCACGGACCAGCACCTCGTTGCCGGCCGTCGAGCCGAACATCTCCTCCACGACAACGACTTCGCCGTCGTACTTCAGCCTCGTGCCCACCCCGACCCGTACAGCAGCTCCGGTCACATGTCCTCCTCCACGAGACCCCGACCTCGTGATCCGGCAGACTTGCTCGATCTGCTCGTCGTCGAGTGCGGATTCGTCCTCGGGCTCCTCGACGGGGCGGGGCAGGTCGCGTCTGCCAGCGCCAACAACCGTGGCCGGGCCCCGGCGCAGCAGGTGGCGCTCGGACAGCGGCTCCGTCAGGTCCGTCACGAAGTGCTGGCACCACAACAGCCGCAGCACCGCGGCCCTCACCCGCCAGTCCGGGTGACGGGGGAAGGCATGAAACGCCTCGCCCAGCGTCGCCCCGTACAGATCTGTCGCCCGGATCTCCGCGAGCAGGTCCTCGTCGAAGAGCCAGTCGCGGCGATAGCCCGCGAGGAAGCGCAGGTTCGCCAGTTCAGCTTCGGGCGGCTCGGACCACACCTGGATATCCCAGCCGCGTGACAGAACGACCTCGCGGGCCCAGCCGAGCGCGAAGTTCACCTTCGGGCGGGTGAGCAGGTGCCGCGGTTTGACGTCCACGACCAGCGGAACGTCCTTCACCCGCATCACCAGGAAGTCGGGTACATGGCGATGTCGACGGCCGTCGACGGTGGTGGACAGCAAGAACGGCTGGGCAAAGACGGCCGTCACGTCCTGGTCGAAGTCGGCGTAGAGCAGTCGTGTCAGCTCGAGCCGGGACTCGTAGACGACGTGGTCGCGCATGGTGGACGACCAATACAGGCCGGAATAGTGCTTCTGGCCCTCTCTCCAGCGGAACGTACGCCAAGGGATCGAGGGCTCGAAGACGTCGATGCCCGTCGTCGACCAGACCAGGTCCTCGTTGATCTTCCCGTCCGTACGACGGAGACTCATCGAGACTTCGCCGATCACACGCGACATGCCCCACCCCCGAGCAGCAAGAGCGGGGCGCGGAGCTCCCGGTCTCGACCAGCTGCGACATCTCCACGATCAAGCGGGAGAGGGCCGCTGCATAGAACGAGACCGGGAACAGCACTACGACGAGTGAACGATCAGACAGGAGTACGTCTCACCGCGTTGTCCCTTGGGCCGGACGAGGGCCATCGTCAATGAGGGATTCTGTCGGGGATCTTGGCGTTCGAAGGTTATGCGCCCTGGCGCCACCATCGGGGGCGGGGTAGCTCGCGGTGGTCGAGGTATTGCTGGAACGCGGTGGGTGGGCGGGGCCGGTATGCGGAGTCCGCTGGTTCCTGGTTGCTGAGGCAAGGCCGCGCAGATCGTGCGCGTCGTGACATCGACCGCGATCTTGTCAGTTCCGGGCGGGCCACGACTCCGTCGTCCAGCACCGCCATCACGTCCAGCCGTGTGGAGTCGACCTGCACGATCTCCCCGGGACGGGCGGCCATGGACGGGGTGAACGGTCCCACGGGACGAAGAGCCCGCTGACGGCGGATCGTTGCCGAGCCGAAGGACTCGTTGTTCTTGGCGAGGCTGTTCACCAGCCGGTAGAAGGTCGCCCTCGTCGGCAGGAGTCTCACCGCTTCCTCGCCGTGCTTCGCGGCGAGGATCTGCTCGGCTCGCAGCATGAGCCGCCTGCGGTCGCCCGTGGAAAGGTGCGTCTGCCCGGCCAGTGCCTCGGTGACCGCTTCGACGACGCGCTCGTCCGTCCTCCCAGTGCCGGGGACCGGGGCCGGTGGCTTCCGAGGCCGGCCGTCCACCAGTCCCCACAAGCCCTCGGCCTCGTATCGCCGCCGCATCCGCAGAAAGGTCCGCCGGCTCATCTGCTGGCCAGCCGCCGCGAGTTCGGCGAGCTTCGCGGCCTCCCGCTCCAGCAACGTCCGCCAAGCTGGGTCGTACTCCGGGCGAGGCGCAGTGCCCTCCTCCGCGTCCGGCGGCAGGCCAGTAATCACTTCCACCACGTGCCGTTCCCAGAACCGGGCCTGCTCGACGACCGGTGGCGGCAATGCGTCCACCAGCGCAAACGGCGGCAGGATCTTCTCCAGGACCGCCTTCGCGCCTCGGTCCAGCACCTCGAAGTCGACGGCCGCCATCACGCATCCGGCGGCCACGACGCTGGTGTCGCCCTCGTCGCTGAGCAGCCGCAAGGCCGTTCCCTCCAGCCCGATGACCTGCTGGTTCCGGCCCTCGAACCGGATCCGGTCTCCGACCCGCAGAACCCCGCGTGGTGCCAGTTCAGCCATGCCTCACCGCCGCGCAGCCGATCATGGAGCCGTCTCCAAGCGGCACCGCCAGATCAAGACGCAGGTCACCACACCACAACAGGTGGTAGAGCGTCGGCAGGACGGATAGTGGATCCCCCACTGCCGCGGCACCGTCCATGAGCAACCGCGGGTCGTCGAACGCGTCAAGGAGCCGTTTCGCGACTTCGCCGACCCGGTTGCGTGGATGCCGATAGCCAGACAGCCAGCGGACGTTGGCCATCTCCACCGGATCGGGCTCGTGCACCAGCGCGAAGGACCAGCAGCCCATCTCCTGGCACATCGCCTCGGTCGCCGAGAACTTCTCTGCATCCTCCGGACCGACCCGGTCTGCCGGCCGGACATCAACAACCAGGCCCGAGCCGTCCTCCAGCCGTGCGAAGTAGTCCGGCGTGTGCGCGATCCGGCGCGTCGCCCCCGGCCACGTCACCCGAAACGGCTGGGAGGCCAGCCCCACCACCCTCCGGTCGTGATCGAGCAGCATCGCGCGGTCTCGCTCCAACCAGGACTCGAAGCCCACCAGCGACTCCGTCGTTGCGGCCCAGTACCAGCCCGTGAAGTGCCGCTGCCCGCGGTACGACGTGAACCGCCGTACCGGGAGCACCGACTCGAACGGAACCCGGGACACCGCCTCCAGCACGGACTTCCTCGGCCCGCCGCCTTCGCCATCAACCCACTCGACATCGACCAAGCCCAGATCCATCGCCACCCCCGGCTCCGCATACCTGCCGAAAACGACCGTGACAGGTACAGCGAGAACCGGACCATAGAAATAAGATCAAACCCCACGTACGGGGCAAACGCCGCCGCCCAGCACGCGACGCAATGAGAATCCGCCAGCACGAACGAGAACGAGTGAGAATCCGACAGCCTCAATGCGACAGGACAGGAGTTCGTCTCATCGCGTTGTCCTTTGGGTCAGACGAGGGCCATCGTCAACGAGAAAGGGACACACGAATTGCGAACCTACAGCCTGGCACGCGTCGGCGAACTCCTCGACGTCGACCTGCAGGACCCGGGCGTACGCATGGAACTCTGGTTCGCCCTGCGCTGGTTGCCCGGCGGGGCGGACGCGGCGGACACGGCCGACGAGTAACGCAGTCGCCGTACGTCGCCTAAGGTGCGGCCCATGCTTGATGACGCAGCCCTTCGTCAGGTCACCGCCGCCCTGCTTGCCACGCCGCGAGCTCTTGACGCGGCGACCACTGCGCTGCCCAGGACCTCGGGCCTGTACGCCTGGTGGGCGGCTCCGAGTGTCCTTGCCGCATTCCCGGGACCGGCCAACTCGGGTGACCCCGAACGACGGTTGCTGTATCTCGGCAAAGCGACCCGGCTACGTACCCGCATCACCGGGAACCATCTGCGGCACTCCGGCGGATCAACCCTGCGGCGCACCCTGGCCGGGCTGCTCATGGCGACCGAGGGGTACCGGACTACCTGGACCGACCGCGTCATCCTGATCCCGGACGACGAGCAGCGCCTCACCGAGTGGATGCACCGCCATCTCACCCTCACCTGGGCCGAACACCCCGATCCCGTTCCGTTGGAGACCGCACTCATCTCCAGCCTGTCTCCACCCCTGAATCTCGATGGCGCGGCGCACGGCCCCGCACGGGACCGAGTCCAGGAGGCACGGAACACGTACTACGCGAGTGCCGGCCCTCGCCCGGCCAGGGCGTAGGCACCGGGGCACAGGCATGCTCACGGCGCCAAATGATCTCCCCGACGACACCGTCCGGAGGAACTAGGCTGGAACACGGCGTCTACACAGTAGGAGATGTCGTGGATGTCGATCTGCGCAAGCTGCGTTACTTCGTGGTTGTGGCCGAGGAGCTGCACTTCGGGCGGGCCGCCGAGCGGCTGCACATCACGCAGCCGGTGCTGTCCCGGCAGATCCGTGCGCTGGAGCAGGAGCTGCGCGCGCAGTTGTTCATCAGGAACAAGCAGACCACCGAGTTGACGGCCGCCGGCCGTCAACTGCTGGAGGACACGCGCCCCCTGCTGGCCGCCGCGCAGGCTCTGCAGCGCCGGGTGCAGCAGGCCGCGCACGGGTCTTCGGCGTTCACGGTCGGCTTCATGCCGGGGATCACCGTGACCGGCGCGGTGCGTGCCTTCTCGGCCAGGCATCCCGAGCTGAGTGTGCAGGTGGTGCGCACATCCTGGGCCGACCAGGGCCAAGGGGGGCACGAGGGCCTGCTCGACGTGAGCTTCGTACGGCTGCCCGTCGACCGTCGCGGCCTGACGTTGCGCCCGCTCTTCCGGGAGCCCCGAGTGGCCGTACTGCCGGCGGGCCACCGGCTGGCGGGCAAGGAGTCCGTCGTCATCGCGGATCTGGCGACCGAACGGCTGCTGCAGGACCCCGACGCCGTCCCCGAGTGGCGTGACCTCCCCGAGCGGACCGGCGGCGAGGAGGCAGGGCCGCGGCCTTCGTTCGCCACCGTCGAGGAGAAGCTGGAACACGTCGCGACGTCCGGGGGCGTCCTCGTCCTGCCGCTGTCCACCGCGGCCTACTACACCCATACCGATGTAGCACATGTACCCATCGACGACATCGGCCCGGGCGAGGTCTGCCTTGCCTGGAGCGCCGACCGCCGCTCTCCTCTCCTCCCGGAGTTCGCCGACATCGCCGCTGCACAGCACTGATGTCCTGGGGGCATCAGTGCTGACAGAAGAGGTCTTGGACGTCGGCTGCGGCACAGGCTGAGGGTGGAGGAGCGGCGGAGATCCCCGCCGCTCCTCCACCCACAGGGACCGTGAGAGCGATGCAGATCTTCATCACAGGCGGCTCCGGCTACATCGGCCGCTCCACCATCCGGGCACTGACCGGGCACGGCATCGCCGTGACGGCGCTGGCGCGCAGCGAACACGCGGCGCGCACGGTGTCGGACCTCGGTGCCACCCCGGTCGCGGGCGCACTCACCGACACCGATGTGCTGCGTGAGGCGGCCAGTCGGGCCGACGGGGTCATCCACCTCGGGGTGGACTACGCCGAGGGCACCGCCGACGTCGACCGCGCGGCGGCGGAGGCGCTGCAGGAGGGCGTGGGAAGCGGCCCGTACGTGCACACCGGCGGGGTGTGGGTGTACGGCGACACCGACGGGGTCGTCGACGAGGACGCCCCGCTGAGCCCGCCCCGCATCACCGCCTGGCGGCTGGAGAACGAGAAGCGGGTGCTCGCCCGGGCGGGCGCCGGAGAGCACCCGGTGGTGGTGATGCCCGGGCTGGTCTACGGCCGCTCCGGCGGACTGGCGCAGTCGTTCTTCGTCGAGCCGGGGCGCACCGCGGGTGCCGTGCCCTGCATCGGGGACGGCTCCAATCACTGGGCTCTGGTCCATGTCGACGACATCGCCGAGTTGTACGTCCTGGCCCTGAACGCTCCGGCCGGTTCCGTCTACGCCGGGGTCGGCGGCCAGAACCTTCCGCTGGCGGACGTCACCCGAGCCCTCAGCCACGCCGCCGGATGCCCGGACCGGATCGAGTCGCTGCCCCTGGATGAGGCCGAGCGGCGGATGGGCCCGATCGCCGAGGCATTCGCCCTCGACCAGCAGTTCAGCAGCGCCCGGGCGCACCGCGAGCTCGGCTGGACACCCACCCGTCTCGACGCCCTGGCCGTACTCGCCCAGGGCTGAACCGCCAGGGCGGGGAATCCGAGTGCCGTCGGGCTCAGCAGCCTCGGTCCCCCAGTTCGGTCTCTGCTCCTGAGCCGTCACGGCCGCTCCGGCGCGTGAAGGCGCCGCAACGCGCGACGCCACTCGCGCCGTAGCGCGTCCGGAAGTTCCTGGCCGTTCGTGGTGGCGACCAGGGCCGCAGCCACGTCGCGGAGTTTGACGTTGGAGTGCTGCGACACGTCCACGAGCAGGTCCCAGGATCGGTCACTGGAGCACGGCGCCAGGACCATAGCCATGCCGCGCGCCTGGTCGATCACCGCACGACTCACCAGTGCCTGGCTCAACTGCTCGTTCCTGGCACGCAGTTCGAGAACCTCGGCAGCCAGTGCCTCGTCCCCCGTCGACGTCCCAGCCGTCGACAACGGCTCTACCTCGCGGTGCGTGGTCACTTGGTGCATGCTGCGTACCTCACAACGCGGCCATCCTGTCCAAAGGTAGTCAGCGGCGCGCCAGTTGCCGCTCGCCGGCCGCACCGGGCTTGTAGGCCAGTCCGTAGTGCTTGAAGATCGCTTCCTCCTGTTCGGCGGGCAGTACGTCGTCGGTACCGATCGAAGGAGCCTGCTTCACCAGCGTCTTGACGTAGCCGACCTTGAGGTAGCCCGGCCCGACGATCGCGTCATCGAGAGGGACGAATACCAGACGGTGCCGGGTGGGCAGACCGGTCCGTACCGTGGCCATGGCCGGCTCGTCGGTGGTGGTGTCCACGTACACCGCTTCGAGGACACCGATCTTGTGGGAATCCGAGTCGACGACGTCGAGGGCGCGCCATTCCCGGACATCAGCCGCGTGAATCATGGTCTCTCCCTCCAAGGGACTTGCCTGGTCGGCGTGAACCTCATCGCAGGTCCGCCGTATGCAGCCGCCGCAGCGCACGGCGCAGCGCCCGCTGGATCTGCTCCGGGAGCGGCTTTCCCTCGGAGGTGGCGACCAGAGCCGCAGCCACTTCCCGGAGTTTGAGATCGCACTGCCGTGAGACATCCACCAGCAGGTTCCTGGCCGCCCCGCGTCGGCAGGGGGTCAGGGCCATCACCATGCCGCAGGCCTGGTCGACCACCACACGGCCGGACAGGGCCCGCCGCAGTTGATCGTTTTCGGCGAGCAGCGCGACGACGTCCTGCCCGACCGGCGCGTTCCCCCACGAGACCTCGGCCTTCAGATCCCACCACTCTTCTTGGATCACGCTGGTGCGTGGCATGGCATGTACCTCTCCAGGCTCTCGACGTGCCCGGCCCGTGTGAAGCCGTTCCGGATTCGCTGGCTGCTGGGTCGCTTCACGGGTCACCTGCCACGTTCGCGGTCCCGCCGTTCCTCGCGCCTCCAGCGCGCTCGGTGCCGGCGGGTGTAGCGGCGGTCCCAGCGGTCCTGGCGATCCCGGCGCTGCTCATAGCCCCGGTAGTCCCCGAGGTCGGACCTGTTGCCGCGGCCCGGGCTCCCGCCACGATCGCGGCTGTAGTGAGCGGCGCCGAAGACCAGAACGGCCGCGGCCACCCACCAGACGGGATCGAGGAAGCCGAGGCCGAACAGGACCAGGATGAGGACGAGTAGCAGGGCGAACACGGAGGGCCTCCCCGGGAGCGGGACACAGCGTCGATACCGGGGACTGGGGCCTCATTGCTCAGCGTAGTCCTGCCCGACAGCGGCGGATACCATGCGACGCAACTCGTACGGCCGGGTGTGGATGGCTCCTTGACATCTATCCGGGAACTGCGGGGAGGGCTAGCGTGCGTCGTGCCGCCCCGGCCCCCGGCAGCGTCGCACCGCCATCGCGCTCCCCAGGGGGCGCACCCTGCGCATCGGTTCCGGAACCTGCCGCGTCACGAGCGAGGCCGTTCCCGCACGCGCCCGTCGTCCTGTGGTCCCCGGCGCGGCCCCGATGCGCTCCAAGCGGGCAACGATCCGCTGCCCGACGCGTCGCACGCATCCCAACAGGCGGTACACATGTACGCGCTGATCGTTCCTGTTCTGACTCCCTTCGTGCTGCTCGCCACCGTGCTGGGCCTGTCCTGGTGGGAGGACCACGTCCTGCCGCCCGTCGAGCCGGCCGAAGCCCCCGTCGAAGCTCCGTTCACCCCACCGGCCCCTGCCCAGCTCCCAGAACTCCCCGGTGTCGAAGCCGCGTTGACAAGGGGGGTTGCCGGGCGTTGACTGACGGCAGGCGTGGGGCCACAGCGCTCCGGAACTCTCCGGGCGGGGCCTTCCACCTTCCGCTTCGCCCTGACCCCGCGGAACGCAGGAACTGTCCCTGTGACCGCGTGGAGGCTCGGCCATGCTTGTCTGGATTCTTCTCCTACTGCTGATCCTCGTGGTGTTCGGAATCGGCTTCACCATGCAGACCCTCTGGTGGGTCGCTGCCGTACTGCTGGTCGTCTGGATCGTCGGCTTCACGAGGCGCGGGCGCGGCGGCGGCAGGCGACGGTCCGGCCGCCGGTGATCCACGGCACGAAGGCAGGCCGCCGCGGGCTACCGCAGCATGCACAGGCCGGCCCGTTGATCAGAGCGGCACGGAGGAGATGCGGGAGGTCATGGTCGAAGCCCGGGGTCTCTTCGAGGCGCTGGTCACCGGACAGTCGGCCAACCCGGACCGGCGTCGCCCGTCGGCCCCCGACGACCAGGGCCGAGCGCCGTGGCCGCTGACCGGACGTCACGCGAAGGGAAGGAACACGTGACGGCGATCGGAGTTCCGCCGTCGGCGACAGCGAGTCTCATGCTGTCGCCGTACGGACCACAGGGCCCTCAGTGGCCCGATGGTGCGGGCTGCGGCGGGACGAGTGCCGACTCTCCGCGGGGCGAGACGCCCACCTCCCCGACATGGGCCGACCGGCCGATCCGCCGAAAGAACTGCCCCAGGCTCCGGTAGAAGCCGTCGGGCAGGAACACGGCGTCCGCCACGATCATCGCGCCGGAGAAGAGCGGAAGTCCCATGAGCACCGCGATACCCAGATGCATGCCCAACAGCATGGTCAGGACCGGGTACTTGAGCCGTCCGAACAGGACGAACGGGAACGCGACCTGCAACAGCACCGTCAGATAGCAGGCGATGGCGATCAGTACGTCGTGCTCGTCGGCCAGGAGCGAGAGCTCGGGCCAGGGCCGGAACAGGTCGAGGTTCAGGACGTAGTGGAGGGCGGTCCCGTTGCCCCAGGTGCCGCCCTGCACCTTGTAGAGACCCGCGGACCCGTAGAGGAAGCAGACCTGGGCCGCGATGACGAACATGCCGCAGTTGTGGAGCACCGCCGTCAACGTCCGGCGAGATGTGCCCAGTTGATGCCGGAGCTCGCCCGCGCTCATACCCGCCGAGCCGCTCTTCGCCTTCCCCGCAGAGGCTCCTGGCCTGGTCCTGCGCGCGTCCAGGGACCAGCGTCGGCCGCACGCGGTGAGGACGAGGTACATGGCCATGAGGAGGATGAGGTTGTCCCCTCCGTCGGTCATGAAGATCGCCCTGGCGTGGAAGGACGCGACCATGACCGCGAAGAGTACGGACATCACTCTGGTCCGCCAGCCCAGCATGAACAGGGCGGACGTGATGAGGGCTGCGACGTAACAGGCCTCGAAGTACGGCCGGCTGTCGGACAGCGTGAGGATGCTGGCCCACCCCGTCTGGTCGAAGAGTTGCCCGGCCAGTTCGGGGGTCCACGGTGATCCGGGGCCCCAGATCTCGTTGCGGTGCGGAAACTCACGTAGCAGGAAGGCGAGATAGAGAAGTCCGTAGCCGATGCGCAGCACCGCCGCGGCGTAGAGGGAGACCGGCCGCTCGGTCAGGACGGTGAGCCACGCTCCGATCCGATCCGGTGCGCGGCGCGGCACGCCCGCGTCCGCCCCTTCAGGGATCCGCCCGTGCGGCGAGCGTGTCTGCTCAGTTTCCATGGGAGTCCACCTTCCACCAGGGCAGATACCGCGTGTCGGCAGGCGTCGGCGCGACGGTGGCCGAGCCGGGCCCGCCGGCTGCGGCAGGAGCGGCGGACGCGGCGATGGGCACGGTCATCACCCGTAGCTGGACGGATTCGAAGGTGCCGCCACGGTGGCCGGAGATG
Organism: Streptomyces sp. ActVer; assembly: GCF_027270795.1. Lineage (NCBI taxonomy): Bacteria > Bacillati > Actinomycetota > Actinomycetes > Kitasatosporales > Streptomycetaceae > Streptomyces > Streptomyces sp. ActVer. Next base: position 22,507 of record NZ_JAPWHT010000059.1, on the reverse strand, counting down.
CGATCCGCCGCGATGTTGGTCAGGTACTGCTGGATCATCAGCGCCCGCTGCGAGCGAGGCTGATCGTCACTGCCGTGGGTTTCGAGATACGAACTCCAGGCCCGCCGCAGCATGTTCTGCGCCGTATGACTGGGAAAGACCTGGTGCCTCACCGCGGAGTTGTCCACGCCTGTCAGATCGAACCAGTCACTCACCTGCACACTGCCGTCCGGGGCGGTGTGCATGGTCCTCGCCGAGATCTGCCGGTTGACCGATTCCGGATCCGGCGCGAAGAGCCGCCAGTTCTGCTCGAACAGCGGGAGGACCCACGCGTTGACCTGGCGGCTGTACTGCTGAGAAAGGGGGTTCGGGGGTGCCACGTGCAGAAACACCAGGAGCACATGGACCAGGACCGTCGCCAGACACAGGACCGCGGCAGCTCCCGTTCCCGCCCTCAGGACCATCACGGGGCGGGGCGGACGGCCCGAAACCCCTTGGGACGCAACGGGTCTTCCGCCCCCGTGCGGGGCCGGCCCGGCGCCGCACGGCCGGTCCGCTTCGTCGACATCCACCGTTTCAACGCCGCCTCGCACGGCCCCACCCGGCCTTTCCAATCCGGCTTCTCCACTTCTCCTGAGATTCGACCGACGGCGCGCGACGGAATCGATGACGATCCGCCGCACGCCGCCCGTCCTGCTCGCTCACATGGAGTCAGGCCGACTTCTTCTCGTGATCCTTTTGATCGCCGCCATGACCTTCGTGCTTCTCGGACTTGCCGTGATCGTCAGGCTTGCCACCGTGGTCGTCGGGCTTGCCGTAACCGTCGGGCTTCCCGCCGTTACCGCCGTGGCCGTCGGGCCTGCCGTGATCATCCGGCTTCCCGCCGTGGTCTTGGTGACCGGGCTTGCCGGGCTTGCCGGGCTTGCCGGGCTTGCCGGGCTTGCCGGGCTTCTCGCCGTGATGGTCGTGGCCGTTCCCGCCGGTCGTGCCGCCGTTGCCACCACCCGTGGAGCCGCCCGGGGCGCCGCCTGTGGCACCGCCGGAAGTGGCACCCGCGACGAGGCCGCCCAGAGCACCACCAGTGGTACCGCCGGACGTCAGGACGCCGCCGAGAAGACCGCCCAGGGCGCCGCCGGTTCCGCCGCCCGTCGGCACGCCGCCGATGACGCCGACCGTGGTGCTGCCCGTGGTGCCTGTCGTCGTGCCTGTTGTGGCACCACCTGACGTGGCACCGGCGATCACACCGCCCGAGATCAGACCACCGGTGGTGCCACCAGTGCCGCATGGCCCCAGGAAGATCCTGTTGGAGTCCAGCGTCACGGCGCCGTCACCGCGGGCGCCCGCATCGGCCAGCAGCCGGCCGTTGATGGACGCACCCGTGGTGGCGGTGATCGAGGTGTCGGCCATGATGGTGCCCACGAACGAGGTGTTGGTACCGAGCGTGGCCGAGCTGCCGACCTGCCAGTACACGTTGCACGGCGACGCACCGTTGACGAAGCTCACGCTGCTGTTCTCGGCTGCCGTCGTCAGAGACGAGCCGATCTGGAACACCCAGACGGCATTGGGGTTGCCACCGGCGTCCAGGGTGAGCGTGCCGGTGATCGCTGCGGAGCTGTTCGCCCTGTAGAGGCCCGGCGTCAGCGTCTGGCCACCGAACTCGTGGGGAGCGTCGTTGTACACCGCGTCTGTCAGAGTCTGTCCGGCAGCCTGGTTGTACGCCGTGGTCAGGTCGGCCTTGGCTTGAGCCGCGTGAGCATCGGTAGTGTGCAGAACCCCGGGCGGGGTCACGGTGCCGGGCCCTCCGTCGGACGTGAAGAACCCGGTGATGGCAGGCCCGGGGCTCACGCCGACGTTGAGACCGTTGACGACGGTGGGGCCGGTGTTGGTGACCGTCGCACCACCCAGTACTCCGTAACTGGCTGCCGTGCCCAGAGGCACAGGCGTGGCTACGGCGTTTGCGCGTGTCGGCGTCAACGCGAGTACGGCAGCGGCGATCACCACGGCCGCTACCACCGCGCTCCAGACCGACATGGTGCGCCGTAGGGGCGCGTCAGGGATATTCAGCGTCATCGAGGGGCCAACTCCTGTGAGGGGATGATGCCTGCTCGGCGGTTCTCGGTCGCACAGAATCGCCTTTATCTGTCGCTGGCATATTACGCAGGAGAGATATTCCGTTTCGCGTCGCCCGAGTTCCCCACGTTGGAATCGGCGAGCGAATTGCGAAATACATAGAAATACTTAATGAGCCGGATGGCGTCGTTTTCCCAACCCGGCGGGCGAGGGGGAAACTTACCCCTGGGCGATCCTCCCCAAGGTGGACAGCCAAGCACCGCCGACGGAACAGGCAGGCGCCGCAAGAAGATCGCGCAGACCCCTGCGCGAGACCCACCGAAGTCAAATCACCTCAGGCGCTTCACCAGGGGAGAACCCGTTTGAGGATCCTGCGGGCAGCGCAAGCGTGGTCGAGTCGCAGCGGAATATACGCCTGCCGGGGTCGCGCCGCCACACCAAGATATTCGGCGCGTAGATGCCCAAGAAAAAAGCGGGTTAACGCGACGCATGAGCGTGCCCAAAGCCGCACCGACCGTATTAATATCGAATATGCATTGGTTCACCCGCACGCGCAGCCGTCCGGAAAAGCGACTCCGGCGTGTTTCGCCGGAGTCGCCGCGTCGAATGCCGGCACGACACAGGAGACGCTTCAGCATTTACGGGGCCGACACGAATCGTCGTCCTGCTCAGGCCGCCCAGCCGCCTTCGGCCCATTCGCCTCCCACGCTCACCTGAAGCCCGTTTGAAGGTCGCTGCTCAGCCCCGGACGAGTCGTCGGCGAGCACCCAGAGCACGACCATGGCGAGGAAGCCAACTACGAGAAGGGCCGGCAGACCCAGGATGAGGGCGACCACCCACCACCTGGTCCGGCCCGGGGGGACCTGGATGTCGTCGTGCCCCACCGACCGGTCCCGCGTCGTTCCCATGAGATCCACCCTTCGTCCGTCTGCTTCAACCGGCCGCGTTTGTCAACTGCCGCGCAGGAGTTCACGTGATCCTGCATCCAACCAGACGCTTCGCCTCTTCCCGCACCCAGTCGCCCGCCAACTCGGCCTGCGCCTAGCCAGGTTGAAGGGCAGCCCTTCCCGCGCGTCACCGCTCATCAGCCGTGGCGTCGGAACTGCTCAGGGCACCGCCGCTGGACGGCCCGGACGACACCGAAGCGCTGGAACTGGAACTGGGACTGGGCTTGGCGTTGGGACCAGGGCTGGTCTCCGGCGCCGAACTCTCTTCCGGCGAGGCAGAGATGCTCCTCTGCGGCGCCGTGCCACTCGACGCGTCCGGGGTGGGTGTGCCGCTGTCGGCGGGAGCGGGGGTACCGGCCGTGCCGCCGCCCACCGAAGTTCCCCTGCCCGGCTCGTTCTTGACCACGGCAGCGACCGGCTTGCCCATGATCAGCTCGACCGCGGTCACGGTGACCATCGCCAGGGCGAAGACCAGGCCCGTCGCCATGGCGTACTTCTTCCAGCCGATGGACTTCCGGACCGAGCCACCCCGATAGGTGGTGACGGACTCGTCTTCGGAGGGCGTTTCGGCGGGCGTGTGGGGCGTTGTCGCGTCGGCGACCGAGGCGTCCGCCGGTAACGCGAACGCCGCCCGGGCGTCCGCGCGGTGTTCCGCCCGATCCTCGCCCGGCGTCCTCGGCACTCCTACGGGCGGCACCCGGCCACGGATCCCCTCGCCCGTCCGTCGGAACGCATGCGAGAAGACCGCGGCGCCGGTGGTCGCGCTGGTGCTGACCACGGCGGCGCCGATGATCGTCCCGGTCACACCCAGCAGGGACGCCAGCACCGCGCCCACGACAGTGGCGAGGGCGCTCGCCACTACCTGCACAGCAGTCAGGTCAAGCACCTTGCGCTTGGGCGCCCGTTCCTCTTCGTCCCTGGGATTTCTGAGACTTCTGAGATTCTCCATCAATGTCCCTTGGTAGTTCCGGAGTCCGGCAGTCACTGCGTGACGGCCGGACTTGTCCCGCTCACAGCGGGGTTGACGCGAGGTTTGATGGAGGTCCGCGGGCCATTCGCGGAGGCGCTCTGGTCTTGGCCCTGCGGAAGCGCAGAGACATGTGAGGCTCCTTCAGTGGGGCCGACGCACCACGGGACGACTGCCCCGCTGACGGTGTTTCATCTGCCAGCAGTGACCGCAGCCGGTGGACGTCAGCCACCCGCGCATGGCACTCATCCGGTGCCGCCCTCAGCCGAGCGGGCCAGCCCCTTGCCGGAGGCGGCGCTCACACAACAGACATGGCGACGAAGCCGAATCGCCGACCGCGTCGGTGGGCAGCACAGTGAGCGTGTCACACGGACCGGCGGCCACCGTCCACCCGTGCCGAGAGCAGGAGGCATCGGAGCCGCCCGACCAGCGCTGTGATTCCGCCGAGGGTGACAGCCGAGGGCTCGTGGGCTCGTACTCGATGCCGCCGACGTGATGCGGCATCAAGCCAAAGTGACGCAGGCTTCGTCGGTCGCCTTCCGAGATCGGTGCGGCGCTCGTATCCTCGTGCGCCAATGGTTACCGACGGTAAGGGGGAGCAGTGGGCGGTACCACGCGCAGAGGGTTCCTGGGGACGGCCGCGGCAGCCGGGGGCGGGGTCGCTCTGGCGGCTCCCCAGCGGGCCGCGGCCCAGAACAGCGCCGCCCCGCAGACCGTGGCCGTACTGGGCGGTGGCGTCGCCGGGCTCACGGCCGCGCACGAACTCGCCGAACGCGGCTTCCGGGTGACGGTCTACGAGCGCAAGGCGCTGGGCGGCAAGGCCCGCAGCATGGACGTACCGGACAGCGCCACGGGCGGCCGCGGACCCCTGCCCGGGGAGCACGGCTTCCGCTTCATCCCCGGCATCTACCACAACCTGCCCGACACCATGCGGCGCATCCCTTTCCCCGGCAACCCCAACGGTGTTCACGACAACCTCGTCGCCCCGAAGGAGATGCTGTTCGCCCGGTCGGGCGGTCGCGAGGACATCCGGATCCCGCTTCCCTGGCCCGGCAACACCCCCGCCGAACTCACCCCCGACGAGATCCGCCGCGCCCTCACCTCGGTCCTGGACACCGCCTTCAACCTCCCCCTCCACGAGGCCCTCTACTTCGCCAACCGCTTCCTCGTCTTCCTCACCAGCTGCGACGACCGCCGCGACGAGGTCTGGGAGCAAATGCCGTGGTGGGAGTTCGTACGGGCCGGGCGGATGTCGTACGACTACCAGCGGATCCTCGCCATCGGCATCACCCGCAACATCGTGGCCACCAAGGCGGAGGAGGCCAGCACCCGTACGGTCGCCACCCTGCTGGAGGCCTTCGCCTTCAACATCCTCGGGCGGGGCGCGGACGGACCGCTGGACCGGATCCTCAACGCGCCCACCAACGAGGCCTGGATCGACCCCTGGGTGACGTATCTGAAGTCGCTCGGGGTCGAGTTCAACGTCGGCTGGACCGTACGCGACCTGACCCTGGACGCGGGCCGGATCGCCGGGGCCGTCATGGAGGACCCGGGCGGTGCCCGCCGGACCGTCACCGCCGACCACTACATCTCGGCCATGCCGGTCGAACACGCCCGCCGCACCTGGAACTCCGCCGTACGCGCCGCCGACCCCCAACTCGCCGAGTGCGACCGGCTGGAGACGGACTGGATGACCGGCATCCAGTTCTATCTGACGGAACGTACGCCGATCCTGCACGGCCATCTCGACCTCATCGACTCCCCCTGGTCGCTGACCGCGATCGCCCAGGCCCAGCACTGGCCGGGCCACGACTTTCCCAAGGACTTCGGCGACGGCACGGTCGCGGACTGTCTGTCCGTGGACGTCTCCGAGTGGGACCGGCCGGGCATCCTGTACGGCAAGACGGCCAAGCAGTGCACCCGTGCCGAGGTCGCGCGCGAGGTGTGGGCGCAGTTGAAGGCGGCGCTCAACGACACCGGCCGTACGGTCCTGAAGGACTCCGTGCTGCACTCCTGGTTCCTCGACCCGGCCGTGGACGGACTCGGCACCCCGAACCCGGTCAACGAGGAGCAGCTGCTCATCCACCCGACGGGGACCTTCCACCACCGTCCGCGATCGGCCACGAAGATCCCCAACCTCTTCCTGTCCGGCGACTACGTGGCCGTGCCCATCGACCTGGCCACCATGGAAGGCGCCAACACCTCGGCCCGGCAGGCGGTCAACGCCCTTCTGGACAGGGTCGGTTCGGCCGCCGAACGATGCACCGTCACCCCGCTGTACCGGGCCCCGGAACTCGAGGCCCTCAAACGCCACGACCGAACCCGATACCTCCTGCGACTGCCGAACCTCTTCGACGTCGGCTGACGTGCTTCTCGGGCTGTCGAGGACTCAGGCCTTCGCTCTCGTGGCTGTGCCGCCGTCAGGCCACGATTCGCAGCACGGCGTGGCCCGCCACTCCCCCAGCACCGGATCGGCGCGCGTGTCCATCGCCACGATCGCGGCCCGTACCGGCAGACCGCGGTCGTCGACGGCATACAGGCCGTCGCCGTGCCCGGTCAGACCCACGGCGGCGAGGCAGGCGGCGATGGCCTGGTGCGCCGTCCGACACACGTCGTCCATGTCCCGCTCGACCCAGTGGGGGTGAGGGGTGTTCAGCGGCAACGTGCCACTGCCCCGCGCCACGGGTCGACCGGTGGCGTGGAAGAGCACGGCCTTGGTCACGGTGTGTCCGGCGTCGACACCGAGCACCAGTTCACGCGCCAACGCTCACACCCACTCCGGTTCACGGGAGTCGACTGCCGCGGCGTACCGGCCTGTCACGGCGAGTCCTGCGACGGCCTCGGCGACCAGCCGCGCCGAACGCGGCGTCGCGGTCGTCGTGTCAGCGACGCAGCACCCGGCAGGGTGGAATCGATCACCGACGGCCGGAACGCGCAACGCGCTCTCCTCGCGTGTCGAAGCCACACCGCCCACGAGATCGATCGTCCCGCTCAACGGGCCGTCGCGCCCCGGATCGCCACCTGTGAGAACGGGGGCGACTCGCCGACCCATGGGTTCGAGTACGCAGGTCACGCGTCCGGCGACGGCCCACCGGTCGCCGCGATGTGCGGCGGAGGTCCACTGGTCCCCCGCACCAGGAGCTTCCGGTCCAACACCGCTTCCCGCGGCTCCAGCTCCGGGTTCTCCAGTCGTTCCACGGCGAACCGCACCGCGTGTTCCGCCATGAGCAGCGCGTCCTGGCGCACGGTGGTCAGGCCGATCGGCATCAGATGGGAGAGGTGACTGTCGTCGTATCCGACGACGGACAGGTCGCGGGGAACGTCGACGCCGGCCCGCGTCAGGGACATCAACAGGCCCATCGCACTGCGGTCGTTGCCCGCGAGAAGGCCGTCGGCAGGGGCAGGCCCGGTCGCGCTCCGCCAGAAGCAGACGGCCGGTGTCGATGCCCGACTGCTCCGTGTGGTCTTCGGGGATCACCCGCACCTCGGACTCCATCCCATGGCGGCACGTCGCGGCCCGGTCGGAGTCGCCACGGCGTGCGTCTTCGCCTGGGAGGAACGGGCCCACGAGTCCTCGGCCTTCATGCTGGACCGCATCACCAAGGAGCTCGCGGCGTAGCCGCAGTCCGCCGGTCGGTGACGCGCAGGCGCCCGGCGGCCGAGCGAACCTCCGTGGGGGGAAGGGAAGTTCGTCCGACCGCCGGGCCCTGGCTCACCCGTACCGGTTCACCTGGATCGGCTCACCCTGGTCAAGTCACCCGTCACGGCCTACCTGTAGGTGATGTCCGAGGCGGCGTACAGGCAGTTGGTGCTGTCGGGCCCCGTACCCACCGCCGTGTTGCTGTTGTACTTCTGGCAGGGGATGACCTTCCGGCTGGAGTCGTTCAGGATCGTGATGCCCCGCAGTGTCGCCACGTCGTTGCGGTTGACGTTGATGCCGACGAGCCGGGCGGTGGATCCCGTGCCGGTCACCTCGATGTTGCTGAGGTTCACCTTGCGCGTGTACTGGGTGGAGCAGTCGCCGCAGGACCGGTACAGCGTCTTGAACTCGCTGACGGCGAAGTTGGAGATGTTCAGGGTGCCGGGCCCGTTGTGCTGGAAGACCTTGTCGGCCGCCTTCTTGGCGCCGCCGCCGGTCACGGTGTACGTCGAGCCGCCGCGGAAGGTGGCGGCGTCCTCGCCGACGTCCTCCCACCAGACGTTCTGCAGGGTGCAGTTGCCCTCGCAGTGGATGCCGTCGGCGCCGGGTGCGCCGATGATGACGTTCTTGAGGGTCGCACCGGCGGCGAGCTTGAAGATCGGGTCCTGGCCCTCCTCCTGGCCGTCACCGGCCAGATCTCCGCTGCCGTAGTACCGCACCATGCCGCCGTCCCTGACACCCGAGACGGAGATGGTCGAACTCACGCCCTGGCTGCTGGCCGGTGTCGGCCAGGTGGCGGCACTCGCCGGCGGCGCTCCGACTGTCGTGATCATGACAGACGATAGGCCGAGTGCGGCCAGGGTGCCGGTCAGTGCGCGCCGACGGGCGCGCGGGGTCGCTGGAGAAGTCATGTCCCTGTGCCTTCTTCCGGTTGTGGGGGTCGGTTCGTGGGGGTCGGTCAGAGCTTTCCGGCGCCCGCGCCGCTCGTCACCGAGGCGACGACGGAGGAGGCGGGCTCGGCGGAGTAGCCGTATGGCGCACTGGTGAAGGTGCCGGTGCGGGAGATCTCGGTGGCGGCTCCCCCGAGGTCGTTGCCGCGCAGGTTGGCGTAGCCGTCCACGTCGCTGCTGCGGTTCGTCGTGACCGCGATCTTCGTCGTACGGAAGACGTTGTTCTCGACGAGCATCTGGGCGCCCATGCGCGAGTGCACGGCGGTGTCGGCACCCTCGACGTAGTTGTCGTAGAAGTGCCCGGTGCCGAAGCGCAGGCTGGGGATGCGCGAGTAGACGTTGCTGAAGTGGTTGTGGTGGTACGTGATCTTCAGGTGACCGGTGTCCTCGCTCGCGTTGTTGTCGCTGTGCCCGGCGAGCGAGCCCTTGAAGTGGTCCTTGAAGGTGTTCCAGGACACGGTGACGTTGTCGGAGCCGTGATTGATGTCGAGCAGACCGTCGTAGTAGTCCTTGTCGTGGTCGCGGTCCGCCGAGAAGGAGTTGTGGTCGATCCAGACCTTCGTGGACTTCTGCACGGTGACGCCGTCGGAGGGCGCGACCGGCTTGCTGATGTTGAGGTTGCGGATGACGACGTTCGTCACTTCCTTCAGCCGCAGCCCGCCGCCGGTGAAGCCGGACGACGAACCGACGCCCAGGACCGTGGTGTTGGACCCGATGTCGACCTGACCGGTGAGCGAGATCAGCCCGCTGACCCGGACGACCTTGGCGGTGTTGCCGGTGACGGCCGTCTTGAACGCGGCGAGCGTGGAGACGGTGACGGCACTCGCAGCGCCGCCGCCCGTGGTGCCGGCGCCGAAGCCGATGGGGGAGGTTTCGGCGGCACCCGCGGACTGCGGCAGTGCGACGGCGGTGGTGATGGCGAGAGCGGCTGCCGCGACCGTGGAGACGACAAGCCTCCTCGGGCGGGCCCGTGGGGGGAGAGTACGCATGCGGGTGCGTCCCTTCGAGAGCGTCCATTTTTCAGATATGTGAACGACGTTCACCATTTGGATCGCCTTGCGGACGCAGCGCCCCCACACGAGGCTCGCGGCGACATCCTGGAGAGTGCACGCCCCCAGGCCATAACGCCTCCGGCATCTGGCATCTCATATACGAGATGCCAGCGGCGGGTCACGCTGCTGAACGGGAAACGTAAGGGGCAAGCGCTTTCTAGTCAACGCTTCGCGCAGAACGCATCCGGCCAACTCCCGTATCGGGCAACGTCGTGCTGCTCAACGGGGACGCGTGTCTCAACCGGTGCCGGGCAGGCGGCGAGCCCGGGGCCCGCGACGAGCAGGCCGCCTACGGCGGGCCCGAGCAGTGCCGCGAACTGGGCGGAGGCGGAGGTGAGCGCGCCTGCCGACGCGAGGCGTTCGGTGCCCACGAGGGCCGGGATGGCCGCCATCATGGCCGGGCCACCGAGTCCGGCGAGCAGTCCGGTCAGGGCGGTGGCCGCATGGATGAACCACAACCGCGGCTCCGGCAGCAGGGCGTTGACCGCCAGGGCCGCCGACACGAGGGTGAGCGGGAGCCGGGTGGCCGGCATCAGCAGCCGGCGGTCGTGCCGGCAGCTCCAATGCCTCCGAGCCGGCAGGAGATCTGCCGCGTCTCGCACGGCTCGGCGAGCTGGAACCGGACTCCCCCGACACGCTGTTCACGTTCTCCCTGGACATCCTCGTCGAGGGGATCGCGGCACGACCCGGGGAGTGAACGGCCGACCGGCCGGACTCGGCCGTGAGCCCAGGTCAACGTGAAACGACCGCTCACAGCCGCGGCCGTGAGGGGTCGTTCGGTGACGGGAACAGGTGCGGGGCTGCCGCCGGGACGAGACTGCCGCTACGACGAACTCGGCTCCGGCTCGGGCCCGTACTTCGACGAACTCTTCGACGAAATCGGGGAGGGCCGCGTCGCGTGCATGGCCTCCAGGTCCTGGATCGTGCCGCCGACCTTCTTGCGCAGCAGTCCGAGCATCTTCGGCTTCGCGCTGATGGCCCAGCGCGGACCGACGAGGTACTTGCCCCCGTAGATGGCGGCGCTGTCCAGCCAGGTCAGCTTGTGCTTCTCCTCGGGAAAGGTCGTGATGAGGTAGTCGCCCTCGGGGGTGTGGCAGACACCTTCCCGGAGTTCGTCCGCGTCGGTTCGGATCTTGACCTTGCAGCCGGTGAGGTAGGCAAGCACCTCGACCTTCGCCGGCGCCACGACGGCGGCCACGGCAGCGGTCGACGGCTTGCTGTTCCCTGCGGCCTTGTCGTCGCCCCCGCCGCTGCAGGCAGTGACCAGGGGAAGTAGGGCGAGACTGCCGATCAGGGCGGCGCGGCGCACCCCGCGGGCGGTGAACGTGCGGCCGGTCCGTCCTCGCTTTGGCTGCTGTGACACGTACCTCTCCGAATCCGGACTGTTCCCGTCCGCGCGAGCGGCCAGGCGTACGACAAGGGGTACGGGTGAACGCAGGTGGCCGTTCACCCGTACACGACCGAAGGTTACGTTCCGAACGGCGAGATCACCGAAGGATCGGGCGGGGCGCGGGACCGCCTGCCGCGCGAGTGGGCCGACGAGGCTCTCGCCCCGTCGGCCCACCACCTTCTGACGAGACGTCAGCTCTTGCCGAGCATCTTGTTCATCTGTTTGATCTCGGCGGTCTGGGCCGTCACAACGGCATCCGCGAGCTTCATGGCGGGACCGTACCTGCCGTCGGCCTTCTCGGTCTCGGCCATCTCGACGGCGCCCTCGTGGTGCTCGACCATCATCGTGAGGAACATGGTGTCGAACTCGGTGCCGGACGCCTTCTCCAGCTTGTCCATGTCCTTGCCGCTCATCATGCCGGGCATGGCGGACGACATGTCGTCCGCCATGCCTCCGGACATCTCCTCGGGCACGTCCTCACCCCACGAGGTGAGCCAGCCGGACATGGTCTTGATCTCCGGGTCCTGTGCCCCCTTGACCTTCGTGGCCAGGTCCTTCACCTCCTGCGAGGCGGCGCGGTCGGCGGCCAGTTCGGCCATGTCGACGGCCTGGCGGTGATGCTGGATCATTTCCTTGGAGAAGTCGACGTCCGCGTCGTTGTGGTCGCCTGCCTTGGCCGAGGCGGTCGCGGTGGGGCTGGAGTCGGACTCCATGGACCCCATGTCGTGTCCTCCGCTGCCGCTGTCACTGCCGCAGGCAGCGAGGACGAGCGCGGCCGCTCCCGCGGTGACGGAGAGGGCGGTTCGGCGGACGAGTGTGCGTTGCACGGTCATGGTGGAACTCCTGGAACGGTTGGGAGGAAGGGCGTGCCGGAGCGCGGCGTCGCGCCGGGTGGCGTGCGACGCCTCGCGGGCCGCTCTAGATCCGCAGGAGTTGGAGTTCGGAGAGTGAGGGCGGCGCCCGGCCGCCGTCGGGACCGCTGCCGGTCGAGTCAGTGCCGGCCCGTGGCGCTGCAGCGCAGGCCGCCACGTCGGGCAGCAGCACCGGCACCATCGCGGGTGAACCGGCGACCGACGCGGACGCGCACGTCGGATCCGCGTGCTGGGCATGGCCCGTGCAGCCGCCTTCGCCGTGATCGCACACGTCCGGCATCGATGCCACCACGCTCATGGGCGCGGCCGCCGGCATCGGGTCATGACCGGAGCCCATGGGAAGCGGCCCCAGGCCGTGCATACCGACCAGGCCGAGGAGCAGCGCACTCACGAGCAGCCCGGCGAACCGCGACGTCGATCGCGGTCGAACGAGCTGTCCGAGGCGGTTCACCGCCACGTCGCGGGCACTGGCCATGGATCCCTTGCGTCTCAGGTGCCACCGGAGTGGATACGAGGGGATGATACCTACCCGGGGTATCACGCCGTGCCGGGGGGGCCGATGTCCGGCCGACTCACCGGGCGGGCGCCCTCCTCGGCCCTGCAGGTCCGCCCCGTCTCCCTCCTGCACCACGGCGATGACCGCGACGAACATGCCTTGCGACAGGGGCTGCCTGAACACCCGTGCCCTGCCGCCCGGTCGGGCCGGGCGGCAGGGCATTCACTGCTGTCCGGGCGTCACTTGATGTGGCGGGTGACGCGTGTGGTGGCGTGGAGCAGGTACTCCAGAGGGCCGCGGCGGAACCGTCGGGTCCAGGCGGTCGCCAGCAGCATGGCGGTCGCGATGAAGGCGAGCAGTGCGACCAGGGCCGGGACGGTCTCCTCCTCCATGCCGACCACGTAAATGGCGAGGATGTGCAGGACGTAGGCGGTCAGTGAGATCATGCCGACCGCGGCGACGGGCGTGGCCAGACGCGTGACGCGGGGCATCCGGGCCGTGACGGCGACGCACGCGGCCACCACGAGGAGCGCGACGCCCGTGTTGCCGAGGATGGAGAAGGTCGTCTGGCTGTGCGGCGCGGCCACCAGCAGCCAGGCGGCCGGGGTGCCGTCCGTGATGTAGCCGACGGTGTCGGACCACCAGGCCGAGGCCCCCGAGTCTCCGTCCGTGGCGGCGGCGACGGTGGCGTGCGCGTGCGGGACGAGGCGCAGGGCGAGCCAGGGGCCGCCGTAGCCGAGGACGGCCAACCCGCCGCCGGCCAGGGCGAGTCGGGCAGGCACCTTGGCCCGGCCGAGGTCGAGCCGGGCCACCACCATGCCGACGATCATGAACGGCATCCAGGTGAGCACCGGGTACTCGCCGCTGAACAGCAGCTCGACGAGACCGTCCGTGTCGCTGATCCGCGCCAGCGGGTCCCGGCTGATGACGGTGTCGGACCAGTCCCCGTTGTCGATCGACTGGCGGATCACGTACAGGACTTGGGGCATGACCAGCGCGCTCGCGGCGCCGATGGCCGCGAGCGTGCGGACCCGCAGCCGGTACAGCGGGAGCACGGCGAGGAAGGTCAGTCCGTAGAACGCGAGGATCACGTCGACGTCGGTGTCCAGCGCGGTCAGGGCGAAGCCCAGCACGACCAGGACCGCGGAGCGGATGAGGATCCTGCCCACGGCCTGCCGTCCGGCCCGACCGGTGCGCGGGTGCGGGCGGCCGGTGATGAGGACGAGCGAGAAACCGGCGAGCAGGGCGAAGAGCGCGGAGGAACGCCCGCGCGCCAGCTCAAGGACGAAGCCCAACGGCCCGCCCACCGACGGGTCCGGGCCGACATGGGCCGCGTACATGCCGAAGACCGCGAGTCCTCGGGCCAGGTCGATGCCTATCAGCCGCCCCGCCGACGGCGCGGGAGCGGCGGTGGAGGCGGTGGTGGGAGTGCTGCCTTGTTCCGAGGCAGGCGCCGGGGACAGAGCCGTTGAGACCGATGGCGCGTCGTGTGTCATGTGCTTCAGGATCGGGCGCGTGCGGGCTCCGACCCATCCGGCAGGTGGCCGGAGTTGCCCCGCCGACCGGCCGGACCCGCCCCCGTCTCCCGGCGAGCGCCGACGCGAAGGAACCGGAGGGGGCTCCTGGGCGTCGTAGGAGTCCATTGGCGGCCCCGGGACGAGGGGAGCGCAGGTGATCCGGGTACTGGTGGTCGACGACGAGGCTCTGATCCGTACGGGATTCCGGCACATCCTCGACTCCGCGGACGGGATCGAGGTCGTGGCGGCGGTCCCCGGCGGCCAGGCGGTCCACTCGGCGCGGGAGTTGCGTCCCGACGTCGTGCTGCTCGACATCCGGATGCCGGACGTGGACGGGCTCACGGTACTGGCCGATCTGCGCCGGTTGCCGCAGCCGCCCACGGTGGCGATGCTCACGACGTTCGACATGGACGAGTACGTGGCGACGGCACTGCGCTCGGGGGCGGCCGGGTTCCTGCTCAAGGACACCGATCCCGTGCAACTGCCGCTGCTGGTACGCAGTTTGGCCGACGGCGGGGTCGTCCTGTCGTCCCGGGTCACCCGGACCGTCGTCGACGGGTATCTGGACAACGGTCCCCACGAGGAGGCCGCCCATTGCGTGGCCCGGCTGACCGAACGCGAGCGTGCCGTTCTCGTCCTCATCGCGGAGGGACTGTCCAACACCGGTATCGGCGCGCGGATGCATCTGAGCATCGGCACGGTCAAGGACCATGTCAGCGCAGTCCTCGCCAAGTTGGAGGTGGGCAGCCGCGTCCAGGCGGCCCTGCTCGCCGAACGCGCTGGTCTGCTCAGGCCACCCTGGGACCCGGAGGACGGATGAAGCCCCTCGCGGGACTCACGGGACCTGAAGCGCGGCTGAGACACCGCCGCATGCCCGCCCCGCTCATGGACGCCATGCTCGTCGCGGTGTCCCTGCTCGACGTCTGGATCCACTACGACAGCGAAGAGCGATTGCGCATGGCCTGTGCGCTGCTCGCCGCCCTCTCTCTCGTACTCCGGCGTCGTCTGCCGCTGCTGACCTTCCTGCTCGCCCTGCCGGCCACCCTGGTCAGCGACGCGGTGCTCGCCACACTGATCGCGCTGTACACCCTCGCCTCCCTGAGCCGTCGTCGCGTGCTGCTGGCCCTGTGCGCGCTGGCGTTCGCGGCGTGTGACATCACCTGGTGGTCGTGGCCGTCACCTGAGTTCGCCGATCTGTCGGACTCCTCCGACCTGCTCACGGTCACCTACAGCCTGGCCACGGCGGTCGCGCCCGTCTTCCTCGGCCAGCTCGTCCAGACCGGACGCGAACTGTCCCTGCGGCTGTCCGAGATATCCGAGGCACGGGAACACGAACGACGGCTGCTCGCCCAGGGGGTGCTCGCGAAGGAACGCGCGCAGCTCGCCCGGGAGATGCACGACGTGGTCTCCCATCAGGTCAGCCTGATCGCCGTACGCGCCGGAGTGCTCCAGGTGGGCACCCGCGACCCGGAGGCGAGAGAAGCGGCGGCCACGATCCGGCGGCTCAGCGTGCAGACCCTGGACGAACTGCGGCACATGGTCGGCGTGCTGCGCGCCTCCGGAAGCCGTCCCACGGAGCTGACTCCGCAGCCGTCGTTGGCGGACCTCCAGCGGCTGGTCGACACCAGCGGCATCGAGGCCGCGCTGCGCACGGACCTGCCCGACGACCTGCCGGCGACCGTCCAGCGCGCCGTCTACCGCACGGTCCAGGAGGCGCTGACCAACGTACGCAAGCACGCCCCCGGGGCCACCGCCACGATCCACGTCCATCACGCGGACGGCACCGTCCACGCCACCGTCACCAACGCCTCCCCCACCCGTCCCGCGCTCCCCCTGCCCGGCGCCCACCACGGCCTCGTCGGCCTGCGCCAGCGGGCCGAACTCCTAGGCGGCACCGTCACGTCCGGCCCCACGGCGGACGGTGGATACGAACTCCGGTTGCGCCTCCCGGTCCAGGACACGCCATGACGTCAGGGCCGTCGTCAGGCAGCCGTCGCCAGGCAGCCGTCTTCAAGCGGCCATCATCAGCAGCATCGTCGCCATCGATCCGCCCATTCCGACATGACCGGCCAGACGCGCGTTCGGCACGGTGAACAGCGAGGGATGCCGTCGGGCGTGACGGTGGCGGGCCCGGGCTCCGTCGGTGACGGCAGGCCGCGACCCGTCCCTGCCACGCAGGCGGGCGCGCACGGCCAGAGCCATGAAGATCACAAAGTACGCGGCCAACGCCCAGAAGGCCACACGCCAGGCGAGCGCGCCTCCCGAGGAGCCGGCCGCCTCGGCCAGACCGCCGTGACCGTGGGCGCCCACGCTCTCCATACCGGCCATGCCCGCCATTCCCGCCATCCCTCCATGCCCGGAGGAACCGGCCAGCGCGAGAGCGGGTGAGGACGTCGTTCCGGACATGGCCAGCGTCATGAGCACCATTGCGGCACTGCCGATCACGACGTGGCCGCCATGACGCAGGTACCGCAGACCACCCCGTACGGCATGCCGTACGGACAGTGCCACGCCTCCGAGACAGAAGGCGCCGAACACCGCGGCCCACCAAGTGCTGTACGTGCCGTAGTGGGCCGCCGTCGGAGGCGCGGCCATCACGGCCATTCCCCCGCCCATCACGGCCTCGGCCGCCGCTTCGAACCGGGCCCAGCCTCTGACCAGGGCCATACGAAGCAGGTTGCCGCCGGCCACGCCGACGCCCAACACCACCAACGTCCAGCCCAGAAGCGGTCCCGTCATGACGCCACCCTTCAGGGGAGCCGGGCCCGTTCTCCGGCTCACCGTTCGCCGACCCCTACGTACTCGCTCAGTACGTAGCGTTCGCCGATCCGACTCAGAACGGGCGGTCCCCTTCAGTGCCCGTGCCCGTCCGAAGTCCCCTCGGTGGTCCCTTCCGCGGCCTCGCCGTGATCACCGTCGCCGCCCGACGTCCCACCCGCGTGAACGGTGAACGCGGCGGTCCTGACCACGCCTTGGTGCTTGAAGTCGAGGAACAGGCGGTACGCGCCCGGGCTCGGCGCGGTGGCCGTGAACGAGATGCCGGGGCCGGGCTCGGTCTTCCCGTCGCCGGGTTCGCCGTTGGGGTGGACATGGAGGTACGCGAGGTCGCCGGAGCGCAGGGCGACCAGGTGGCCGTAGGCGCCGAGATAGGGCTGGAGGTCGGTGACCGGCTTGCCGTCGCGGGAGACGTTCAGCTCCACCTCGCCGGCCGCGCCCGGTCGCAGTCCGCCCGCCAGCTTGACCTCGTATCCGTCGGCCTTGGCCGTCGTGCTCGCCGCCGGCAGCCCCTTCGCCTCGTACGGGCCCGAGGCCGCGAGGTCGGCGCCGAGGGTGAGGTTCTCGGCCCCCTTCTTCGCCGGGGTGAAGTCGGCGAAGACCCGGTAGCCGCCCGCCCGGGGCAGCTCGACGGGAACGCTCCAGGTGCCGTCGGAGGCGCGGGTGGGGTGCAGGTGGCGGTAGGTGACCAGGTCGCGCGAGGCCACGATGAGGTGGAGTTCCTTCTCGTGTTCGCGCTTGTACGAGGTCACCGCGCGACCCTTCTCGTCCTGGATGGTGAAGCGCAGGTCGGCGCGCTGCCGGGCTTCGATCCGGGGCGTCTTCAGGTCGAGCGTGTAGCCGTTCTCGGAGATCTGCAGTCCGCCGGCCGGGAGCGACCGGCCCTTCTGCGCCGAATCGTGCTCCGCGTGGCCGCCGCCTCCTTCCGGCTCCGGTGACGGTTCCGCGTGGGTGTCGTGGCTCGCGGGCTCGCGGTCCGCGACGACGGGGTCGATGCCCTGGCCCACGCCGTAGGCGGTGCCGAAGGTCGCGGCGAGTGCGGCGGCGAACGCTGTGATCTTCACTCCGGTATGCATGGCCATCTCCTGAGGGACGGGGGCCGATGACTGGGAGGCGAGACCCCTCCACGCACTTCAACATACCCCTAGGGGGTATAAAGTCAAGGCGACCGCACAGCTTGCGCCAGATACCCTACAGGGGTATACAGATTCTCGACACGGATACCCCCACCCCGTATCCATGACCGACCGGCTGTACTCACCAGGAGGAACCCATGTCCTCGTCCTGCTGCTCCACCGACGGCTCCTGCTCGACCGCCACCACCGACCGCGCGACGGCCACCGAGAGCGTCACCGTCACCACGACCTACGCCGTCTCCGGCATGACGTGCGGCCACTGCAAGGCCACGCTCACCAAGGTCATCGGCGAGCTGGACGGCGTGACCGGTGTCGACGTCGACCTCGACACCGGTCGGGTCACCGTCGTCGGCACCGCCGAGCCGGACGACACGCTGGTCGCCGAGGTCGTCGACGACGCCGGCTACGAGCTGACCGGCCGGGTCTGACCCCGGGCACTCCCCCGCACCGGCCGGAGCCCGCGCATCGCCGGGTCCCGGCCACCCACCCCGTACGAGGAGCAGCTATGACCACCACGACGACCGGCGCCGAGGTAGAGCTCGCCATCGGCGGCATGACCTGCGCCTCGTGCGCGGCGCGCATCGAGAAGAAGCTCAACCGCATGGACGGGGTCACCGCGACCGTCAACTACGCCACAGAGAAGGCCAAGGTCGCCTACGACGGTGACGTCTCCGTCCAGGACCTGATAGCCACCGTCGAGAAGACGGGGTACACCGCGCACGAGCCGCAGCCCGTACGCAGCGAGGCCGAGGGCGACAACGAATCGGCGGGCGCGGACGACGAACTGCGGCCGCTGCGCGAGCGGTTGATCACCGCGGTGGTGCTGGCCGTTCCCGTCGTCGCAATGGCGATGGTCCCGGCCCTGCAGTTCGAGTACTGGCAGTGGCTGTCCCTGACGCTGGCGGCGCCGGTCGTGACGTACGCCGCCTGGCCGTTCCACAAGGCCGCGTTCACCAACGCGCGGCACGGCGCGGCCACCATGGACACGCTGATCTCGGTGGGCACCTCGGCCGCGTTCCTGTGGTCGCTGTGGGCCCTGTTCCTCGGCACCGCGGGCACGCCCGGCATGACGCACCCCTTCGAGCTGACGATCGCCCGGGGCGACGGCGCCGGGAACATCTATCTGGAGGCCGCCGCAGGCGTGACCGCCTTCATCCTGGCCGGCCGGTACTTCGAGGCCCGCTCCAAGCGGAAGGCGGGCGCGGCGCTCAAGGCGCTGCTTGAGCTGGGCGCGAAGGACGTCACCTTGCTGCGCCCCGACGGCCGCGAACAGACCGTCCCGACCGCCGAGTTGAAGGTCGGCGACCGCTTCCTCGTACGCCCGGGCGAGAAGATCGCCACGGACGGGACGGTCGTCGAGGGCTCCTCGGCGGTGGACGCCTCGATGCTCACCGGTGAGTCCGTGCCGGTGGAGGTCTCCACGGGCGACCCGGTCACCGGCGCCACGATCAACGCGGGCGGACGGCTGGTCGTCGAGGCCACCCGGATCGGCGCCGACACCCAACTCGCCCGGATGGCCAGGCTGGTGGAGGACGCACAGAACGGGAAGGCCGCCGCGCAGCGCCTCGCGGACCGCATCTCCGCCGTGTTCGTGCCGGTCGTCATCGCGCTCGCGCTGGGCACCCTCGGTTTCTGGCTGGGCAACGGGTCCGGGCTGACGGCCGCCTTCACCGCCGCAGTCGCCGTACTGATCATCGCCTGCCCGTGCGCCCTCGGTCTGGCCACCCCGACCGCGCTCATGGTCGGCACCGGCCGCGGCGCCCAACTCGGCATCCTGATCAAGGGCCCCGAGGTCCTGGAGTCCACCCGCAAGGTCGACACCATCGTGCTCGACAAGACCGGCACCGTCACGACCGGTCGTATGACCCTGCTGGCCGTGCACACCGCCGACGGCACCGACGAGGCCGAAGTCCTGCGCCTGGCGGGCGCGTTGGAGCACTCCTCCGAGCACCCGATCGCCCGCGCAGTCGCCGACGGGGCGATTGAGAAGCTGGGTTCGCTGCCCACCCCCGAGGACTTCGCGAACGCACCCGGTCTCGGTGTGCAGGGCATCGTCGACGGTCACGCCGTTCTCGTGGGCCGTGAGCGGCTGCTCGCCGACTGGGCCATGGAACTGCCCGAGGACCTGGCGCGGGCCAAGGCCGAGGCGGAGGCGGCGGGACGCACCGCCATCGCGGTCGCCTGGGACGGCGAGGCGCGGGCGGTCCTCGAAATCGCCGACGCGGTGAAGGAGACCAGCGCGGAGGCGATCACGCGGCTGCGCGCGCTCGGCCTGACACCCATCCTGCTGACCGGCGACAACCGCGCCGTGGCCGAGTCGGTCGCCCGCGAGGTCGGCATCTCACCCGAGGACGTCATCGCCGAGGTCCTGCCGCAGGACAAGGTCGACGTCGTCAAGCGGCTTCAGGACGAGGGCCGTTCGGTCGCGATGGTCGGCGACGGCGTCAACGACGCGGCCGCCCTCGCCCAGGCCGACCTGGGCCTGGCCATGGGCACCGGCACGGACGCCGCGATCGAGGCCGGCGACCTGACGCTCGTACGAGGCGATCTGCGCGCCGCGGCCGACGCCGTCCGCCTCGCCCGTCGCACCCTCGGCACCATCCGGTCCAACCTCTTCTGGGCCTTCGCGTACAACGTGGCCGCCCTGCCGCTCGCCGCGGCCGGTCTGCTCAATCCGATGATCGCCGGAGCGGCCATGGCCTTCTCCTCGGTGTTCGTCGTCGGCAACTCCCTGCGCCTGCGCTCGTTCCGCGCGGCGAACTGACCGGAGGCAGGTGTCGTGCGTTCCTTACACCCGTGGCTGCTGACATGCTGCCTGCCGTGGTGACCGTCCGAGAGCGATCGTCGGGAAGGGGCCCTTGTGGCGACATCGGACTGGCAACCGGTACTCGTACTCCTCGTACTGATCGTCGCGGCCGTCGTACTCCTCCATGCCCTGTCCGTCGCACTGCGGGCGGTCCGCGAGCCCGTGCACACCGGCCCGTTCAGCGGTGGTCTCGAACCTCAGGAACACCCGCTCTCGCGGTTCCATGTGCGCTGGTACCCCGTCACGATGGTCTTCCTCGCCTTCGACATGGAGATGCTCTTCATGTATCCGTGGACGAAGGTCGTCCCGGCCGTCGGCACGAGTGCGGTCGTCGAGATGTTCCTCTTCCTGGGGATCCTGCTCGCGGGCGTCGCGTACGCCTGGCGCGAGGGGGCGTTCCGGTGGAGCTGAAGCGCACACTCATGCGGGCGGCCGTGTCGCGTCCGGGCGTTCTCCTCGCGGTCTCCCCCGGCGCCACGCGGCAACGGCTCGCGGTGGAAGCGGAGTTGGCCCGCCGCGGCTGGCCGTGTGCGAGCGGACCGGCGGAGGCCGATCTGCTGGTCATCGTCGGTGATCGTGAGGGTGAGGCTGAGAGTGAGGGTGGGGACTGGGAGAGCGACTGGGTCGCGGGGCTGTGGCAGGGCATTCCTGCGCCCAAGGCCCGGGTGTGGGTCACTGATCCCGAGCGGGCCGCCGACGCTCTGGACAGCGGGCTGGCGGACCTTGAGCGCGGAGAACACGAGGACGATCACGCCCACGACGAGCACCACGAGCACCACGAGCACCACGAGCACCACGAGCACCAACAGAACGATGACACCGCTCCGCATTCGGACCACAGCGGTCACGACATGCACGGTGGGCATCACGGTCACGCGGGGCACGACATGGGCCTCGTCGAGGGACTGCCCATGGCGGACCGGGCCGATGACCGGGACGGTCTGCGGCTCGACGTGCTGCACGTGCCGTTGGGACCCGTACTCGCCGACTGGCCAGCGGGGCTGATCCTGCGCCTGGCTCTCCAGGGCGACCTCGTTCAGGAGGTCACCGTCGAACCGGTGACCGCTCCCCCGTCGCCGTATCCACCCTTCTGGGACGAACCGTGGCTGCGCACCGCCGCCGGCGAGCACGTCTCGCGCGGCGACGCGGCGCGCCGACTGTGCGCGGCCCATCTGGACAGCCTGGGCAGGTTCTTCGCCGTGACGGGTTGGGACGACATGGCCGCGCGCACCCGCCACGTACGTGACCGCGCCCTTGCCGGAGCCACCGCCGCCGAACTCACCTCCCTCGTAAGCCCGTTGATCCGTCGCGCCCAGCGCTCGCGGACGCTGCGGTGGCTGACGACGGGACTCGGAACACTGCCCGCCGAACAAGCACATCAGCGTGGAGTGACAGGACCGGCTCTGGTCGCGGACGGAGACGCGTACGGCCGCATGCTCGTGTGGCTCGACGCGGTGGGTCGGAGTGCGGCGGCCTGCGATGTCACCGAAGCACTGGACGCCGCCGAGGTCGTAGGGCCCCGCGGGAGACTGGACACGCCGATTCCGCCGTCGAAGGCGCTGCTGGACAGCCTGCCCCGACTGCTCGAAGGTACGGACTTCGCCTGCGCGCGGATCATCGTCGCGAGCCTCGATCCGGACCTCGACGAGCTGACTCATGAACAGGCGCCCAGGGCGGTCCACAGCCATGGGTGAGCGCACTCCGCTGTGGGCGGTCTTCGTGCTGCCCGCTCTCCTGCTTGCGGCGGCCCTGGTGACAGCCGGTTTCGACGCCGTGCTCGCGGCCGGGGCCCGGCGCGGGCGCCTTCGCGGTGCCCATGGCGACTACGGTGCTGCCCCACGTCACCTGGTAGGAGGGGCAGGAGTGCATCGCGGCGGAGATCTTCCCGGTGCCCTTGGACAACTTCGCGG